>JAISZM010000162.1 GCA_031269205.1 Eubacteriales Family XIII. Incertae Sedis bacterium
TTTACATACTGTGGAGCGGCCTCTACAAACTGACGACCGCCGCGTCCATCCCCTATTACACGGGGCAATACGCTCCGTCGGAGGAGAACGATTGGTCAAAGCGCGGCTTTGCGATGGTCACCATCGGAGCTGGCCTCGAGGATTTCATCGAGCCGGCGCGGCAGACGGAAAAGAACCTGTCCAAGATCGTCGACGACAACATGAATGATACGATGATGCAGCTTCTCATCACGACGGGCGTGCTCATCGTACTCGTCATCTTCATCGCGATATGGCTCGCAAGCTGGATCACGAACAACATCACGCGGCTCATCAATGGCATCTCGCGGTTCCGCGCGGGCGAACGACACTTCCGCTTTAATTCGATCACGAAGGACGAGTTCGGTCTCCTTGCGAATTCGTTCGACGATATGGCGGAGAGCATAGTGGATTCCGTCAAAGACCCGCTCAGCATAATCGACATGGACAACAATATTATCTACATGAACGAGGAAGGGCTGGTGTTCAGCGGCACGTCGCTCTCGGATACGCTCGGCAAGCCTTACAAGGACTACAGCGTCTATCCAGCCGGCACGAAATACGATCCGATAAAGGCGCTCCACGAGAAACACGATACGGAAATCTACTACGACGAAGCCACGGGCGTGTACATCAAGGGCGTGGCTAACTGGTTCTACGACATGGACGGCAACCGCATAGGGATCATCATCCTCAGCAAGAACGTCACGGATATGGTCGAGAAGCAACTGGAACTTGAGAAGGCCGTCACCAGCGCTAACGTCGCGAACATGCACAAAGGCGAGTTCCTCGCGCGCATGAGCCATGAGATCAGAACGCCGATGAACGCCATCATCGGCGTGACGAACATCGCGCTGAACAAACTCCGCAGCGGCGATGCCAAAAGCGATATCTCCGAGATCGAGGCTCACATGCTTCAGATAGAGACGAGTTCCCGTCATCTGCTCGGCCTGCTCAACGACATCCTCGATATCTCGAAGATAGAGGCCGGCAAGATAGAGATGTCGAAGGAGAAGATGGATCTCGTCAGGATCGCGGAGACGGTAGCCGATATAATAAGGCCGCGCTGCGATGAGAAGCACATCCGCTTCAACGTGAATATAGACGAGTTCAAACCGTCCACCTTTATGAGCGACGAGTTGAGGATACGGCAAATACTCATCAACCTGCTCGGGAACGCGGTCAAGTTCACGCCCGAGAACGGCGAGATAGATTTCAAGATTGAAAATCTCGGGAGCGCGAACGGGGTCACGGGCGCCAAGTTCACCGTGAAGGACACGGGCATAGGTATCTCTGACGAGGAGAAGGAGAAGATATTCGAGCCGTTTGAGCAAGCCGCTTCCAGGATATCATCGAAGTACGGCGGTACGGGACTCGGACTCGCGATCAGCAGGCGCATAGTGGAGATAATGGGCGGGCAGATCGAGGTGGAGAGCGTCATCGGCAAGGGAAGCGTCTTCACCTTCTCTATCAGCCTGGAGGAAGTGACGGGCGTCGAGACATCCAGCGTGAAATATGAGGACGCCATAGGAAAATTCGAGGGCAAGCGCGCCCTGGTCGTGGACGACATCGAGATCAACCGTATGATCGTAGCGGGATTGCTCGAAGGAACAGGCATAGAGATCGAGGAGGCCGCCGACGGCGTCGAAACGGTCGAGAAGTTCGGAGAGTCGCCCGAAGGCTACTACGACATCATCTTCATGGACGTACAGATGCCGCATATGGACGGTTACGCCGCCTCGGCTATCATCAGGGCGATGCAGGGCAGGGACGACGCGCGAACGGTAAAGATCATCGCTCTCACCGCCAACGCTTTCAAGGACGACATAGACAAGGCCAAGGATTCGGGCATGGACATGCACGTAGCCAAGCCCGTCGACGCGGATAGACTCGTGGAGGTAATGTTCGAGACGTTGAAGTGAGCGTAAGAGCGTAAAGCGGGTTTTGCGTATACACCCGCGTTCTGGTATACTTAGCACAACAGGAAGTCATCGCGACACTCAAATCGTCGGTGTGGCGTCAGCCGCGCTGACGACGTAGAGTTATTTGTGTGAAAGGGGCATAACATGACGGAAACAAAGGATAAGAACAAACAACTTACTAACGCGGTTGGCGCTCCCGTAGCGGACAACACCAACGTCACGACGGCGGGCTCACGAGGCCCGATGACCTTGCAAAATCCGTGGTTTATTGAGAAACTCGCACATTTTGACCGTGAGGTCATCCCCGAGCGCCGTATGCACGCGAAAGGCTCGGGCGCCTTTGGGTTCTTCAAGGTGACGCACGACATCACGAAGTACACGAAGGCGAAACTCTTCAGCAAAGTAGGCAAGAGGACGGACGTATTCGTCCGCTTCTCCACGGTAGCGGGCGAGAGAGGCGCGGCGGACGCCGAGCGCGACATTCGCGGCTTCGCCACGAAGTTCTACACGGAGGAAGGCAACTGGGATCTCGTCGGCAACAACACGCCCGTGTTCTTCCTGCGCGATCCGCTGCGGTTTCCCGACCTGAACCACGCGGTCAAGCGCGATCCGAAGACAAACATGCGCAGCGCGCAGAACAACTGGGACTTCTGGACCATGCTGCCCGAGGCGTTTCATCAGGTGACGATCACCATGTCCGACCGCGGGCTGCCGAAGAGTTACCGCACCATGCACGGCTTCGGCTCTCACACGTTCAGCATGATAAACGCGAAGAACAAGCGCGTGTGGGTCAAGTACCACTGGGTCAGCCAGCAGCCCATCGAGAACCTCTCGGACGAGGAAGCGGCCGCGATAGTCGCCGTCGATCGCGAGAGCCATCAGAAAGACCTGTTTGAGTCCATCGAGAAGAAGCGATACCCGAAGTGGCAACTCTGCATTCAGGTCATGACCGAGGAACAGGCGAAGAACTACAAAGAGAATCCGTTCGACATCACGAAGATATGGTCGCACAAGGACTTCCCGCTCATCCCGGTCGGCATGATGACGCTGAACAAGAACCCCGAGAACTACTTCGCGGACGTCGAGCAGGCGGCTTTCAATCCCGCCAACATCGTGCCGGGACTCGGGTTCTCGCCGGACAAACTCCTGCAGGGAAGATTATTCTCCTACGGGGACGCGCACCGTTACAGGCTCGGCGTGAATCACCACCAGATTCCCGTCAATTCGGCGAAGGGAGCGAAGGAGCCCCCTCACTATTACCACCGCGACGGGCAGATGCGCGTCGACGGCAACTTCGGGGCGGCGACGTCCTATCAGCCGAACATGTATAACGAGTGGGAGGACGACAAGGCTCTGCACGACCCGCCGCTCGAGGTCATGGGCGCCATCGACGCCTACGAGCCGAAGGACGACAAGACGGACGACTGCTTCTATCAGGCGGGCGACCTGTACAGGCTCATCGCGGAGGACAAGAAGCAGGCGCTCATCGAGAACACGGCGCGCAACATCGGGTCCGTGACGGACAACATCAAGTACAGGCACGCGGCGCACTGTTTCCTCGCCGACAAGGATTACGGCAAACGCATCACGGAAGCGCTCGGACTCGATTTTGAACGCGTGAAGCAATACTCGAAGCTCACACATGAGAAACTCATGGAAGCGACATCGGCAGCACAATGGAAAGGATGACCACATGACGGAAAACAGAACCGGGTACAGCGAAGCGCTGGGAGGGTACGGCGTACCTTCCCAGGTGAAGATAACCGGAGATTCGGCATCCAAATCAGGCGGCGACGCAAGATCCCGCAAGAGCTGGAACTTCAGCACGAGAAACAAAGTGATACTTGCGGCTGCCGCGGTGGTCGTGGTCGTCGTCGTTCTGTGGGCGACGGGAGTCGTCGGTGTCAATCAATACGCGAGCAGCATCTCCTCGATAGACAAGGAGGCGCAGAGCGTGAACGGCGCGAGCGTCACGAACTATCTGCCGATACTCGCGGAGGACGTGGTTTGGGCCGATATCAGCGACCAGAAACGCGCGGGCATCGCGAAGTACGCGGTAGGCAGAGCCTTGGAACAGGCGGAGGCCGATCAGGCGGGGATATTCAACATACAGGGAATGTCCCATGCCAAAGACGAGGCGGTTTTTCTCTACACGAGCGACGGTACTGTACAGGTACGGGTAGGAGGAGCGATCACAGAAACGATTCCGATAGAATAAGATTCCGATAAGCAAGAAAATGTACATTGCGAAAAATTCTTCGTGAAAAAACAAATGAGGCGATAAAGTCGCTTCTCCCGATAGTCGTGATCGTGTTGATACTGAACTTCACGATCACCACTATGCCGTTCGCCGTGAGAGGACTCTTCATCGGCGGCGCGCTGTTGCTCGTGCTAGGCATGAGCTTTTTTACCATGGGCGCTGACATGGCCATGATGCCCATCGGAGAACACCTCGGCCAGTTCCTCACGAAGTCCCGCAAAGTATGGCTCATCATCATCGCCTCTCTCATCATGGGAACGATGGTGACGATAGCCGAGCCGGATCTCCAGATACTCGCGCGGCAGGTTCCCGGCGTACCACCGATGACGCTGACCATATTCGTCGCCGTCGGACTCGGCGCCTTCCTCGTCATAGCGATGTTGCGCATCATGTTCAGATGGAATATGTCCTATCTGCTCTCGGGACTCTACGTCGGCGTACTCGTGCTCGGCATCTTCGTGCCCGAGGAATATCTGGCCGTGTCCTTCGACGCGGGCGGCGTCACGACGGGACCCTTCGCCATACCCTTCATCCTAGCGCTCGGCGTCGGCGTCGCCGCCGTCAGGGGTGGCAAGTCCACCATGTACGACAGCTTCGGACTCGCCGCGCTCTGCAGCATCGGACCTATCTACGCCGTCATGTTGCTCGGCTTCAATTTCCCCGCGAAGCAGTCCACGCTCGGCGCGGATGAGATCGAAAGCATCACGAACGTCGGTCAACTCGTGGGCGAGTTCCTCGAGGCGCTCCCCGAATACGCGCATGAGATAGGACTTGCGGTGATGCCCCTCATAGTCGTGTTCCTGCTGTTCCAGGTGTTCGCCCTGAAACTGCCCGTGCCCCACCTCTTGCGCATAGGCGTCGGCCTCGTCTACACCTTCCTCGGACTCACGATATTCCTGACGGGCGTCGGCGTCGGTTTCCTCCCGGCCGGAACCTTCATCGGGAGTTTTGTAGGTAAACTCGACTACAACTGGATACTCATCCCGCTCGGCATCCTCATGGGTTACTTCATCGTGCTCGCCGAGCCCGCGGTTCACGTCCTCATAGACTCCGTCGAGGATATGACGGGCGGAGCGATCGCGAGGCATACCATGCTGAGGGCCTTCTCGATCAGCGTCGGCATATCCGTCGGCCTCGCTATGCTGCGCGTCCTCACGGGCATAAGCATCTGGTGGGTGCTGCTGCCCGGCTACGGCCTCGCCATCGCCCTGTCGTTCTTCGTCCCGAAGATATTCACGGCCGTTGCCTTCGACTCGGGCGCCGTCGCGTCCGGCCCCATGACGGCTACCTTCCTGCTCCCGTTCACGATGGGCGCCTGCGCGGCCGTCGGCGGCAACGTCATGATGGACGCTTTCGGAGTGGTCGCCATGGTCGCGATGACGCCGCTCTTCACAGTGCAGATACTCGGTCTCATGTACGACCGCCGCATGAAGGCGACGAAGGCCGAGGAGCAGGAGGAGATGGGCGCCATAGCCGATGTCATTGAGGAGGATGAGTTCGTGGGCTGGGGCGTGGCGCCGCTGCGCGCGGCGGCGTCCGCCTCGGGCGCACTCGACGAGAACGTGCAGGACGATTACGTGCAGGACGACTACGTGCAGGAAGCGGATATGGACTTCGTCGCGAGTCCCGAATGGGTCGAGGCCGTACACACGGAAGAGCGGCACGAGGAAGTCACGATGGACAACAACTATATCGACTTTGACGAATGCGAGGTCAGATGACGACGGGCGACGGCAGTACACACTTTAGGACGACGCCGGAGAGCGTGAGGTAGAACCATGGCGGAAAAACTGCGGGACAGATACGGCAACGAATTCGAACGATTGAAGCTGATGGTCAGCATCGTCGCGCGCGGACAAGGAAATCGCGTCGTGAAGGAACTGCGCGACCTCGGTGTCACCTTCAACATGGAGTCGGTGGCCTACGCCGCCATCGGCTCCGACCTCGCGGACATCTTCGGCCTGACGGAGAGCGACTGCGAGATCGTGTTCAGCGTGGTCACGGACTCCAAGGTGAAGGCGGTCATGTCCATGGTCGAGTACAAATTCTCGCTCGACGACCCGGGGACGGGCCTCGCGTTCTGCGTCCCGCTGACCGGCGTCGGCGGACCCCTGTCCCTGAAATACATCTCGGGCATAGATACGAAGAAGGGCGGGAAGCAGGCGGAGTCGGCGACGGACAAGGACAGACGCGACGGGTGAAATTATTGGAACAAGGGTGACGGAATTTTGGCGAATGCGAGACGACGTCGATGTGTGGAATAAACTTTTCTGTTAGGGAATAATATCGTTTGATGTGCTTTGCAAGTGAGAGGCGGTCGGAACAATGGCGGACTACAACAATACGGAATACAGTCTGATACTGACTATCGTGAACAGGGGCTACGCGGAACTCGTGATGGACGCGGCGCGCGAGGCCGGCGCGCGGGGCGGCACCGTGCTGTACGCGCGCGGCACGGGCATCCACACGATGGAAAAGTTCATGAACATAGACATACAGCCCGAGAAGGAGATAGTTCTGACCCTCGTACGCCGCGTGGCCGTCAGGGAGATAATGCACGCCATACTTGAGGCCGGCGGTCTGAGAACGAAGGCCCGCGGCATCAGTTTTTCTCTGCCAGTCACGGATCTCATAGGCTTCGCGGACGAAGACGCCGAGGGCGACGCCCTTGAAATTTTCGAGGAGGAGCGCTTCATTTCGGATCGGTAGCCGACAAATCATGAAGGCGTGTACGTTCGGCGCGATACAAACCTCGTTTTCGCGTCAATGCCAAATCCAGCTACAGGAATTCGGACAGCGCCTCCCCGATGGGTTCGTGTATGACGAGGTTGGCATTGCCGTCGAAGCCCGTCTTTGACTTGTTGATGAGCACGAGATTCCTCCCGCCGAAGTAGCTTATGTAGCTGGCCGCCGGGTAGACGACGAGCGACGTGCCGCCTATGATGAGCGTGTCCGCGTTCGATATCGCCCGCACGGCCTTCGCTACGACGTCCTCGTCGAGCGCTTCCTCGTACAGCACGACATCGGGACGGACGAGACCGTCGCAGATGTGGCAGCGCGGTGTGACGCCGGGCGCGCCGTCCCGGCTCATGCAGTTCGCGGGGTCGAGGATATAGTCGAGTCCGAACTTCCACCCGCACGTCATACAGTAGTTGCGGTGTACCGAACCGTGCAGCTCGTACACGAGCTTCGATCCCGCCGCCTGGTGCAGGCCGTCGATGTTCTGCGTGACGACCGCCTTGAGCTTCCCTTCGTCCTCGAGCTTCGCGAGCGCTCTGTGCGCGTTGTTCGGCTGCGCGTCGGGAAACAGCATGTTCCCCTTGTAATAGGAATAGAAGAGTTCCGGATCGGCTATGAACGACGAGTGCGAGATGATGGACTCGGGTGAGCGACCGTATTCCCGCTCGGCCTTGTACAGCCCTTCCTCCGAACGGAAGTCGGGAATTCCGCTCTCCGTCGACACACCGGCTCCGCCGAAAAACACTATGTTATCCGAGCTGTCTATGATTTCTTTCAGGGTGGTCATATATCCTCCGCTTCCGCTCCGCCGTCGCAATCATCACACCGATTGCGGGATGTTCATACGGCGTGCGTTTCCCTTATTGCAATTATATCACCTTGCGTATATAATCGGCGGAGCAATAACATCTTTCAGCTTGAATTTGTCATGTACCCCAAGGAAATATGAACACACCTGGTTTTGATAACATGTCTTTCAGCAATCTGCTCGAGAAAATCTCAACGGAGATCACCGGATTCCTGGACGAGAATGACGCGATATATCTTTGGCTGCCGCTTTGCGTCGTGGCCTTTGCCGTCGTCTTTCTGATTCGAGCCATCTACGGAAACCGGCAGAAAGGGCTTGAGAACTCGGTATACCTTGTGTACTGCTCATTCGCCCTCGCGATAGCGGGCTGCGCCGTCCTCAGCACATTGTACGGCGAGAGCGGTGCGTTCGCCTACACGAGCATAGGCGCTTACGCCGCCTACGTCTCCCTGCCCGGCATATTCTGTCTGCACGTCTGGACGCAGGTAAGCTACAAGAAGATAGGGATAGGCGCGATCATAGGATATTTTATCGTCCCGGGCTTCCTCGCCTGTTGGGCCGTGAAGAGCTATCTCTCGGGCGACTTCGTTCCGAACATCTGGAATGTTCAGGCGGTTCTGCCGCTGCAATACACGGACATGCTGTTCATCGGTTACTGGTTGGTAATGACGATCAAGAGCTACCTGATGTGCTTCAACGTATTCTATCAGATGCCGAAGCATATGAGGGGTTCGACGGGGCTGCTCGTCGCCGCGATAACGGTAATGTCGGCCGAGATCATCGTGGCCCTTTTGGCCGACGACAAGGCTATGTTCCTCCTGTTCCTGCTCGCGCTGGCCTTCGTGCTCGAGCGTTCGTTCGCCGGGTTCTTCCGCGCGAGCGCTTCGAACGTGATCGCCACCTCGCGCGAGTTCGTGTTCTCGAACCTGAGCACGATGATACTGGTCTTGAGCCGCAAGAGACGCATACTCGAATGGAATAGGTCAAAGGACAATTTTGTGTTCAAACTGTTATCGCCGAGATACCGCCAACCCTTCGACAGCTACCGGGCAAAACTTCTGAAGGCCGGGGAGGGCGTCGTCTCAAAGCACGACGAAAACATCATCACGTTGACGCATGGCGAAGAGGAACATCATCTGCTCATAGCGTTCGCATCCATCAGGGAAGGCGACAGGGAGTTCGGTCAGCTCGTGGAGATAGCGGACATCACGCACATCTACTCGGTGCTACGCTATCTGGAGTCCATCGCGTCCTACGATCAACTGACAGGCCTGTACAACAGGAACGCCTACCTCGACAGGGCGTCGACGGCGCTCGTCGACGCGAATCTTCCGCTGCTCATCATCATAGGAGATGTGAACACGCTGAAGCTCGTGAACGACAACGTCGGACATCTAGCGGGAGACAGGCTGCTCATAACGATAACGGAAGTCATCAAGAGTTTTGCGCCGCCGAACGCCTTTGTCGCCCGTATAGGCGGCGACGAGATAGCGGTACTCGTGCCGAACGCGGACGAGAGCGTCGCCCCGCGATTTGTGGAGAACGTGAGGTTCAAATTGGCTTCGATCTACGACGAGGAATTTGGCAGACCCGATATCTCTCTCGGGTGGGCCATGGCGCGTTCTGTGGACGACGACTACAACGAGATATTCAGAACCGCCGACAGGATGATGTATAAGGAGAAAAAGGCGTACAAGCGGGAACGGGGCATATCGCTTTCCGGAGCGTTGCCGAACCGGCGCGAGCAGGCGAAGGCGGAGCACACCGAAGAGACAGCATCCATCGCGCCCGAGCCTGTCGAGCCCGCGCCCGGGCAACCGGAAAAGCGCTCATTCACGTGGACACCGCCGGAATAAGCTAGCCCCGCTACTTCATCTTTACTATATACTTCTCTACCAGCTTGATGGGGTTGTAGGAGAGTTTCGCCTTCCTCAGACCTGATATGCCCATGTCCTCCTCGCGGTTGATGCGCTTGACGTGTGAGGCCATGTGCCGACAGAACTCGTTGTTGATGGCCTGATAGAGTCCCCGGTACTCGATGTTCGACTTTTCGACGTGGACGGTCACGGTCTTGCCGCCGAGCTGTCCACCGATGGATATCGCCTCCACCTTGTCGTTGATACGGATGACGCCCGCGAGGTAGCCGACGTCGTCAAGGTGAACCAACACGTCAGCCATCGCCTCCTTTTCCATCTCGAGCAGCTCTCTCTCGTGACCCTCCGGCAGAGCCTTGCGCTCGTTGAACTCGTCGATGAACCGCATGACTTCGCCCGCCATATCGGGAGTCATGCGCTCGTAGACGTAATCGTAATGGTTCAGGAAATAATTCAGGTGGTTGCGCTTGCCGTGAAACTTCTTGCCCTTCAGCTCTATGAGTTCCTTCGTGTCGTAGACGTAGTCGAAGTTCGGACGATCCGCTTCGAACGACAGCGTCCCCGGCAGTAGCTTGTCGAATATCTCTACCACATGGAAGGGAACGAGCATCATGACAAAACTCTCGCCCTTCGCCTCAAATTCGTTCCTCGCGGCGTCGAGCGTCTCACGCAGCTTCTCCGCGTCGTAGCCGCCCGTTCTCGTCAGCGGCGGGAACATGAAGCTCAGCCCCATCTCCTCCTCGAGGTTGTCGGCGGCGGCTATGCAGAGATAGTCGCCTATCACCTTCCAGCTGAACTGATTGATTTCCCTCCACATATAGAGAGAGGAATACGAGAGTCCCGAGGTCTTGTACTCGAACCCCCGCAGATATTCCTCAAGCAACGGCCTGTCCTCGAGCGTTATCCTTCCATCAAAAATATACACAGTTACCTTTCCAGGGTGTCACGGGACGCAGGGTGTCAAGTGACAGGGTGTCATGGGGACGTATCACTTGACACCCCGTCCGCGCTATCCGCAATGCCGCTCGCGCGCACCTTGTCTATCAACGAGTAACACGTCAGGTCGAAATGTATCGGCGTGACGGTCGCGTATCCGTGCTGCGACGCGCCGACGTCGTTCGCGTCGGAATCGAGCCCTTCGTAATGTATCGGATCCCCCGCGTAGGACAGCGTCACGCGACCCGCTTCGTCCGCGCTCCTGACCTTCCAGTTGTAATATTCGCGCATACCGAGTCCCGTCACCTTCACTCCCTTGACCTCCTCGGGCGGCAGATTCGGCACGTTGATGTTCAGCACGAGTTTGTCGTCGATGGACGCGAAGTCGAGGCGCGAGGCGCGCAACGCGAGCGCCGTCGCGAGTTCGTAGTGCTTCGGCGCGAGCGCGTTCACGGATACGGCTACGGCCGGCAGACCGCAGACCGAACCCTCGAGCGCGGCCGAGACCGTCCCCGAGTAGAGCGTGTCCGTGCCGAGGTTGCCGCCGTTGTTGATGCCCGAAAAGACCATATCGATTTCGATACCGTCGTCAGCGAGCAGGTCAATTCCCATCTTCACGCAGTCGGCCGGCGTGCCGCTCATCATGTACGACTTCTTCGCGAGCGGAATGTCCACTTCTGTGACGGTCACGGGATGCGTGATCGTGATGCCGTGTCCCGTGCCGCTGCGCTGCGAGTCGGGAGCGCAGACGTAGATCCTATGCTCCGAGGCGAGCGCGGAGACCAAATTGAGCAGACCCGCGGAGTCTATGCCGTCGTCGTTGGATACTAATATTTTCAATACGCAACCTTTCTGTCCCTATGATTCTCCATAATGTCCCGGTGGACGCGGCGCGAGTGAGCGCAAAACTTCGCGGCGATCCGGCAGCATGTTATAGCGCGTTGCACTCCCGCTCGCCACATCCGTTACGACCGAGTCTTTGTCTACCTCACGAGTGCGGACACCTGGCGAAACATCGGATGCTCCGAACCCTCCATGATTTCAAACAAAAGGGCTTCCGACGTGGTGACCGTGATCCCTTTCCGCGCCATGCGCGCATACGCGAAGTCCGCGTCGATTTCGCGTCGTGAGGCCGTCGCGTCAGCCGCCACCTTGACCGCGTAGCCGCGATCGAGCAAGTCTTCGGCCGTCTGCAGGACACAGACGTGCGACTCGATACCGCAGAGCAGTACCTCGCGGCGTTTCGCGGCTTCGAGCGCGTCCATGAACGCGGGCTCGGCGGCCGCGCTGAAAGCGGTTTTTTCGATGTGCGAGAATTCCACGTGCTTGTTCTGCATGAACTGATCTTCGGTAGCGAGTTTGACGTTTTCGTCCATGCTCAAAACGGACTCGATATAGGCGTCTCTGATGGGGGCTATCGTCTCCCCGAGTCCCTTCGTGTACTGTTGCGTAAATATGATCGGCAGATTCAGCAGCACACAGCCCTTGAGCAGGGTTTCCGTTCGGTGAATGAGATTGTGCATTTCGTGCATTGCCAGCACGAGTTTTTCCTGCATGTCGATGACTATGAGCGCGGCGTCTGTGGCGCCGAAAGTTTTTTTGTCGTCCGTCATTGTTCGCCTCCCGATACGATGGACACAGCGTGTGATCTTCGCCTGCGCGTCCGCGACCCGCCGATGAAAACGCTGATTACATCCTCACCGCGCGTCCTCGCCAGCGGCATATCTTTAATCAGCATCATAAATTATATCATAAGGAACCTTGGGCGGGAAGGGGGCGAGAGACGGAGCGGCGGTCGCCTGCGGCGGGACAAAACCTAGAGAGGCGCCGCGCCAAGAGCGGAAGAACCCGCTCGGCACGACGCCAAATTAGAGTAATGGGGCCTGTTTCATCAGACGCGTACTACGCGTCTTCGTTTTGGACGCCTGAGCGCCCTCTTGCTCGGCGCGTCGGTACGCGCCGTCCCGCCGCGCTTTCGCGCGCGGGCTTCATTCCGCGCGCATCAGCGCGCTTTCTCTGTCGAGTATGCCTTTGCTGCTTTGGTAAGTCGCGATGAAATAACCGCCGTAGACAATGAGAAGCACGACCGCCACGAACAGGCTTGTCTGGGCTATGTCGCCCTTGTCGAAAGCGCTGATCAGACGGTTGATTACCGTGATTCCTACGGTGGCGTGTACGACTCCCAGTAGCATCGGCACACCGAAGTATATAAGATTCTGTTTCAGAATCGATTTATGTATCATTTTCTCGTCCGTACCTATCTTTCGGAGCAGTCCGTATCTGCTTGCGTTGTCGCTGATTTCGGAGAGCTGCCCGATGGCGAGTACGGCCGCTGCCGTTATGAGGAATATGACGCCGAGGTAGATGGCGAGGTACGACACGATCACCGTCGCCGAGTTGCTCCTCTCGCCCACCTCGGTGGCCGTCAGCGCGGACAGCTTTATGTCCTTCCCGGGCTTCAACGCGGAGACGGCTTCGCCGAGGGCTGTGTCGTATGTGCTCGCTTCCCCGGGATAATTGACGCTGAGTATGTCGCGCGCGGCCGGAAGCCCCTTCACCAAGGGATCGTCAACTATGACGCACACGTTGTAGTCCTGGTTTTCAACCACGTTAAGGGTGTATCGATAGAGATTGTCTGGGTTCGTTTGAAGTTCGGTCTTTCTCAACTTAATCACGTCGGCGTTCTTCATGTATTCTTCCATGGCCGCTTTGAATCCTCTGTTTGATACCGCGAAGTTGACGGCGTACTCGCCGGAGTCCAACTCGATGGGGTCAATGCCTCTCAACTTCAAGATGTCGTTGTAGTCCGACAGTTTCATGAACTGGACGTTCGCGTCGATCAGGTTCACCTGATTGCCCTCCACGACGTTCAGAGGGATGGTCGTCCCGCTGTCGTAGAAGCGGACGGCGAGGTAGTCCTTCGCGAAGGCGTCGATGCCTCCCGCGCCGCGGTCTTCGTCGAACGCGGCGGCAAAGTCGAAGCCCGGGTATTCGCCGACGGCATCGCCGTCGTCGTCCGTCTTGACCGACGCGACGACGCTTGCGTCGAACGGTGTACTCTCCTTCAGTTCCTTCGAGATGCTCGTGGACATGCCCATGCCCGTGGAGAGCGTGCAGATGGAGATGAAGAGCACGAGGCACACTATCGTTATGGATACATATGCCGTATTGATTTTGCTGCCGATCTGTCTCAGAACGAACATATTCAAGTCTTTGAGATAAACTCTTTTGTTCCGCTGCACCAAATTCATAAAGAAACCTGACAGCGAGAAGAAGAACAGGAAGGTTCCGACTATGCAGAGGGCCGCGATCAGGGGCAACAGAGCGCCGCCCAAGAGTTCGGATATGTCGCTCGACAGACCCTTCCAGTACCCGAAGGCAAGGCAGCAGGCGGCTGCCGCGAAAGTGAGGACGGATACCGCCAGAGGCGGCGTTTTATACCATTCGTTCTTTTTGCTCGCGTAAATCAGGTCGATCAATTTCTCTCTACTCACTATAATGGTGTTGAAGATGAGTACGAACAGGAAGATGATGGCGAAATAGATGATGGTTTTCCCGAACGCGTCGGGGGAAAACACAAAGTGGAACCGGGAGATGGGAACGTCCATCAGTTTTGCCGTCAGCACCGACATGGCTTGGGATAACAGTATGCCCGTCGCCAGGCCCGTCGCAAGCGATAACAGCCCCACAAAGACGGTTTCCACCATCAGGATGCGCGAGATGGCTCCTTTCTCCATGCCCAACGTCATGTAGATGCCGAATTCCTTCTTGCGTCTGCGGATGAGAAAACGGTTCGCGTAGAGGATGAGGAATCCGAGGATGACGGAAACAAACACGGACACGCCGCCTATGACTCTCATCAGCTGCTGAAAGATCGCGGCTTGATTGTTCGAAATATCCATCATGGCCTCTTGGCTTTCGAGCGAGTTGAATATATAAAACACGCAGACGCCAAAGGTCAATGTCAGGAAGTAGATGGTGAAATCGCGCAGGCTCTTCTTTACATTGCGGATTGCGAGTTTAGCAGATGTCATGGATATCCCCTCCGAGCAGGCTTATAACATCGATAATCAGGTCGAAAAATTGCTTGCGCGTCTCGGGCCCGCGAGCCAACTGGTTGAACAGCCGTCCGTCGCGGATGAAAAGTATCCTGTCGCAGTAACTCGCCGAGAACGCGTCGTGCGTGACCATCAATATGGTGGCGTTGCGCTCGCGGACGAGCGTGCGGAGGCTTTCGAGAAGCGCTCTCGCCGACCTGGAGTCCAGGGCGCCCGTCGGCTCGTCGGCAAGGACGAGCGAAGGGTTCGTGACTATGGCGCGGGCGCTCGCGACGCGTTGTCTCTGCCCGCCCGACATCTGATAGGGGTATTTCATGAGAACCTCGGTGATGCCGAGGACCTCGGCGACTTCCCTGACCCTGACATTGATCTCCCTCGGGGGACGCTTCATGATCGTCAGCGCGAGGGCGATGTTTTCGTAGGCCGTCAAGGTGTCGAGAAGGTTGAAGTCCTGGAAGATGAATCCCAGTTCGTTGCGTCTGAATTTGGCGAGGCTGTTTCGGCTCATCGAGGTGATGTCCCGATCTCCTATGAGAATCTGTCCCGCTGTAACGGTGTCTATGGTGGATATGCAGTTGAGCAGCGTGGTTTTGCCGCTGCCGGAAGCGCCCATGATGCCGACGAACTCACCGGCGTTGACCTCGAAGCTGATTCCGTCCAAAGCCTTCGTCAGGCTGCCCCGTCCGCCGTAATATTTTTCGACGTTCTCCGTCCTCAAAATGTTTCGCGCTATTGGTAGCATGATGAAATGTCTCCTTTGTGTTATTACTCCCGCACCGTTGTTTGAGGTCCACATCGAGGGAGGGAAGGGAGTTAAGGTTCCTGTGCAGTCCCGCGACATCATGTATCCTGTCGCGCTTTTGCGGGGGTTCCCGCTCCCTCGGGTTGACCTCATGGCATTATTATGACGCGTCTCACGGTATGAAGCCATCGAAGAACATTACAAATACCTTACATTCGCGTAAGGTTGGGGGATGCGGGACGACCGGAAAGACGCGGAGCGAAGAAGACCGCGCCGGTTGTTCAGTCGTCGCTTTTCGGGAAGAATATCGCGATGGTCGTGCCCTGGCCGCGCTCGGACGTGAGCGAAATGCCGAGGCCCAGTTTTCCGCACAGTTTTTTGCAGAGGTAGAGGCCGAATCCCGTGGAAGATCCGTATTCCCGTCCGTTGGCGCCCGTGAACCCCTTCAGGAAGACTCTGCCTACGTCCTGCTCGGGGATGCCGACGCCATCGTCCCGGATGTACAGCGTCGCTCCGTCGGCGCGCTGCTCACCGTAAAACTCCAATGTCGAGCCGCCGTATTTCACGGCGTTGTCGATGAGTTGGCGTATGATGAACGTGAGCCATTTCGTGTCGGTGAGGACCTCCCGGTCGAGATCGTCCATGTGTACGGCGATGTCATGCCCGATAAGAAACCGCGAGTTGCTTTTCAGCGCGTTGCCGACGAGTTCGGACAGGCGGACGGGATTGAGAAGATAATCTTTTTCGACCGCGTTGCTGCGGGCGTAATAGAGAGCCTGTTCGACGTAGCTTTCGATTTTTTCGAGCGCCTCAAGCGCCGTCTTGTTATGCGCGTTCTCACTGATGAGTTTCGCGCCGGCTATGGGCGTCTTGACCTCGTGTATCCAGAGTTCGATGTATTCGCGGTATTCGGTGAACGCGGTCTTGTACTGCGCGATCTCGTCGTTCATGGACTTGCCCGCGGTCTTCATGGAGTCGTACAGGATAGCGCCTTCGATGAAGCCGGGACATTCTATGAGTTCCTGCAGGAGATGGGGCTTGTCCATCTGACGCACTATGCTCAGCAGTTCGTCGTAGAAGCGTTTCTTTACGAAAAATTCGGGCAGCAGGGACACGATGCTTCCGAAAAAAAGCAGGCAGGGTATAAACATCGCAAAGTAGAGATCCGCGCGGACGGCGTAAAGCAGAAGGGCGCTGAAACAAGCGACGACGAAAACCAGCGCGAGGAACGCCACTTTCCCCCGCAGAAAATCGAAAAATCTCATAGAGAATATCCTTGCCCGCGTTTGGTCTTCAGCATATCCTCGGCGCCGATCTCGCCGAGCTTCTTCCGCAGACGGTTGATATTGACCGTCAGCGTGTTGTCGTCCACGAAGGAGTCGGTCTGCCAGAGCGCGTCCATGATGTCTTCGCGCGAAACTATGTTGCCCTGATGCTCTATGAGCAGCGACAGTATGCGGGCTTCGTTCTTCGTCAATTCGACGCTTTTTTCGCAGTACGTCGTCTCGCTTTTCCCGACGTCGAGGACCAGCTCCCCGAAGCGGACGGTCTGCGTGGCGCCCGTATCGTAAGCGCGGCAGAGCAATGCCGATATTTTGGCGAGAAGAATCTCTGTATTGTAGGGTTTCGTCACGAAATGATCCGCCCCGAGGTTCATGCTCATGAGCTCGTCCGCTTCACTGTCCCTGCTCGTGACGACGATGATCGGGATATTGGAACTCTTGCGCAGTTTCCTGCATACGTGGAAGCCGTCGTACCGGGGCAGGTTGATATCGAGAAGTATGAGATGCGGGTTTTTCGACAGAGCAAACGCGGCCACGTCATGAAAGTCGTCCGTCGTGACGACGGAGTAGTCGTACCGCTCCAGCAAAGCCTTCAACTCATACCGGATGGTTTCGTCGTCTTCGATTATAAGCACACGATAAGCCATGATCTTCCCATTATCGGTCTGCCGCCCCTCCTACATTATAATACTTATTTCCCCGAAAACAAACATGGCGCCGGAAAGTTCGACGGGATCGTCATCAGGTTCCGAGATGGACAAAACTAGCGCGGCAACTGAATAGTAACCTCACGTATTTTTTATCATCTCGCAGATTTGAGCGAACGCCTTCGTGCACTCCGGGATGAAGGGGGCTAAAGGATAGATGTGGAATAATTTCGGCTCTACGTTCCAGCCGTGCTCGATGCCTTCGGCCGTGAGTCTTTCGTGCATCCGGACGTTGTCCGGGTAGAGTATCTCCGCGCCGCCTATGAACAGATCCAACTTCGCGCCCGAGCGCCGCAGATTCTCGTAGGGCAGATAGAGAGGACTGATGTCATTGTTCGCGGCGAATTTCAACAACATCTTTGCCAGCACCCGCAAAACCCTGACGGACAGTATCGGATCTTTCGCCTCGAGGTTGCGTATTTCCGGGTTGGTGAGGCCGCTGTCGCAGCACGGGGAGAGGGCGATAAAGCGTCCCGGCTGTTCCGCCGCCTCCAACACGGACGCCAGATAGAGCGCCAGCGTGCCTCCCGCGCTGTCTCCGAAGACCGCGGTGAGGGGTCTGCCGAAATCATCTGCCGCGACCGAATAGACTTCCCTGATATGCGCCAGTATTTGAGTGATGTCCGCGTCGGGCAGCAGAGGATATTGAGCCGCGTACACGGTAGCTCCCGTGTCGCGCGCCCATCTGGCGATCGCCTGCCGGTGCAGCAACGAGGGCGGTTCCACGAACCCGCCGCCGTGAATGTAGAGGCAGGCCTTGTCCGTCTCCGTGACGCCGCGGCGCGCGCCGCCGCGGAGGCGCGTCAAGGGGTACCCCCCGACGTCCATCGCCGTGGGATCGAGCGCCTTGGGGAAGATCGCTCCGCGATAACGCTTTTGCAACAGGCGCGCGGCCTCCCAGAACTCGGGTTCCCCGCGTTCAAGCATCGAGGGGGAGAGAAGCGTCGTTTTTGTTCCTATCGACCGAAGCAGAGACATGGCCACATGGCCGCGTATACTCAATTTTCCATTATCCATTTTTAAACAGTCAGCAGTAAGTGTATTTTTTTGAGTATAGCATATTCCGGAGACAGGGGGCAAAAAAGCAAGATGATCGCCGTTATTGGCGACCATCCCGCTAATGATGAAAAGGAACTAGTCTGTTATTTATTACCCATAATAGGACGCCGCAAACATGAAATTCGAAAAAACTGGAATCCCGTTCAGTATCGTCGGCGATCGCGAATCAAACGTGATAAAATAGACGTATGTGTGTCGCTTACCCGGGAAAAGTGCTTGAGATAGAGGGACGTATGGCGAGGGTTGACTTCGCCAGCAATGTCGCGCGCGTGAACGTCGGCGTCGTCGATACGCGCCCGGGCGACTACGTCCTCGTGCACGCGGGCTGCGCGATAGAATCCATGACTGAGGAGAAAGCCATGGAGATACTCGAGATATTCAAAGACATGGAGGCGCTGTAGCTTGGCCGGACTCAGTATGGGAAAAATCGAATCCGCCGTGCGCGGCCACACGCCAAGGCCCGTCGGCCGGTATGGTTACTCGGCCGTACTCATCCCTCTCGTGAACAGGGATGGTGAGCTGTACCTTCTCTACGAGGTGCGCTCCGACGAGATGAAGAAGCAACCGGGTGAGATCGCCTTTCCGGGCGGCAAGATGGAGAAGGGCGAAACGCCGGAACAGACCGCCGTACGGGAAACCTGCGAGGAGCTTCTGGTGCCGGAGCGCGCGGTCAGGTTCATCGCGCAGCTCGATTACATCGTTTCGTACAGCAGTTTCACGATGTACTCATGCCTTGGAGAGATCGACGCGGACGCGTTGACGGCCGAGCCGAACAGGGCGGAGGTCAAGGAGACTTTTCTCGTCCCGCTCTCATTCTTTCTCGAAAACGAACCCGAGATCTACGTAAATCGCGTAGTTCCCGTCATTTCTGAGGGTTTTCCGCTTGAGAAAATTCATTTTAAGGACGGTTATTCGTGGCGCGAGGGCAAGGCGACCGTGCCGATATACACGTGGCGCGACCCGTCCATAGACGCGGACCGCGTCATATGGGGACTGACGGCGAGGTTGACGCACAGCCTGGTAGAGCTGATAAAGGGTTGAGCGGGCTTGAGGGAAAAATCGAATACCTGAAACGTTATGACGGGCGTCCGCTGCGGCTCATGGAGGTCTGCGGAACGCATACGGCCGGGATATTCAAGAGCGGCATCAGAAGCATACTGCCCGACAGCATAAAACTCATAGCCGGGCCGGGCTGTCCCGTCTGCGTGACGCCGACGACCTACATCGACAAGTGCGTGGAGTACGCGCGCGCGCCGGGCTTCGCGCTTGTCAGCTTCGGCGACATGATGAAGGTTCCGGGCAGCGAGGCGTCGGATGTGGAGGGATCAGCCGCCGCCGCGTGGACGGTGGACGGCGGAGGCACGAAAGCCCCCGGCGGAAACGTGCGGGGGCTTCCCCTCAGCCTCGAACGCGTGAAGGGGTTCGGCGCGCGCGTCGAACTCGTCTACTCGCCCTTCGACACGCTCGCGATGGCCGAGCGCGAATCCGATACGATATTCGTCGTCGCGGCCGTGGGTTTTGAAACGACCGCGCCCGCCTACGCCCTGCTCATAGACGAGATGGTGGGTCGCGGCGTGACGAACATCTCACTCCTGACGGCGCTGAAATCGGCGCTGCCCGCGATAGAATGGGTCTGCGAACATTCATCCGTCGACGGCTTCCTCTGCCCCGGCCACGTCAGCGTCGTCACGGGCAGTCGCGTCTACGAGCCGTTGGCGGAGAAATACGGCAAGCCCTTTGTCGTGGCGGGATTTGAGGAGGCGCACCTCGTAGACGCGATCTATGAGCTGGTCAGGCTGGCGAGCCGCGGAGATGGAACGGCGGCCGGCGCGGTCAACGACGCTGAGCGAAAGGGGAACGTCAGCGGAAACGTCGCGGTCATTGATACTGAGCGAAAGGGGAATGT
>JAISZM010000173.1 GCA_031269205.1 Eubacteriales Family XIII. Incertae Sedis bacterium
ATTTCGTCGGGGTAGCGCTGCGACAGGCAACCGCTGACGACGATCTTCGCGCCCCTCTCCGTGTGCGCGGCGAGTTCGAGCACGCGGTCTATCGACTCGCGCTTCGCGTCCTCTATGAAGCCGCAGGTGTTGACGACGATGACGTCGGCCTCGTCCGGCGACGCGGCTATCGCGTAACCCGCCGACTCGAGCAGACCAGCGGCGCGCTCGGAATCCTCGGTGTTCTTATAGCAACCGATAGTATCTATGTAGACCAGTGTATCACTCATTTCGCTAATCGGCGATGAACGGAGGATCGTCGTCGCTCAGAAGTTCGGATATATCCTTGATGTGTACATCCGCGCTCGCGTCGTCCCTCTCTTCCATGAATCCGTCAGCGGGCGCGCCACCCGGCACACCGCCGTAGACGGAGTGGCTGACGGGCGATATCAGGGCGCCCGATACGTCGGGCACGGATTCCCGCGTCGACTCCTCGCGGGACGCGCCCGCTCCGACTGCCGCGTGACCTGCCGCGCCGCCGACCGACAGATAGTCCCCGAGCCGTTCTTCTGTAATGAGAACCTTGCGCGGCTTGTTCGTGCCGTCGCTCGGCGCGACCATGCCGCGCTCCTCCATCATGTCGACGAGCCGCGCCGCCCTGTTGTAGCCTATGCGGAATCTGCGCTGCAGCATGGAGACGGACGCCTGTTTCGCCGCCACGACGGTCTCGACGGCGTCGCGGAAGAGATCGTCTTCGTCCTCCGTCAACTCGCCGGTCACCTCGCCGCTCACGGCGTCGAGGATGTCGGGGCTGTAGTCGGGATCCATCTCCTTCTTCACGTGTTCCGTGACCTTGTAGACCTCGGCCTCCGACACGAAGGAACCCTGAACGCGCATAGGTTCGCGCGTGCCGACGGGGCTGAACAGCATGTCCCCCTTACCGTGCAGACGTTCCGCGCCCGGCTCGTCGAGTATGACGCGCGACGCCGAGTTTGATGATACGGAGAACGCTATGCGCGAAGGGATGTTCGCCTTGATGACGCTCGTGAGTATGGACGCGAGCGGCTGTTGCGTCGCGACGATGAGGTGCATTCCCGCGGCCCGCGCCATGGCCGCAAGGCGCGAGATGGACTCCTGCACCTTCTGCGGCGCTATCATCATGAGATCCGACAGTTCGTCGATGACGATGACGATCTGCGGCAACACCTCCTCGTCCCTGCCGTCGCGCAGCATGAGGTCGTTGTAGCCTTCCAGGTTGCGGACGTTGAACTCCGCGAACTTCGCGTAACGCTCGTTCATGATCGTGACCGCGTAGCCGAGAGCCGTCGCCGCGCGCTCGGGACTCGTGACGACGGGAAGCAGCAGATGAGGGATATCGCTGTACGGCTTCAGCTCTACGACCTTAGGATCGATGAGGATGAGTTTCACCTCGTCGGGAGCGGCCTTGTACATGATGCTGAGCAGGATGCTGTTAATGCACACGCTCTTGCCGCTGCCCGTCGTACCCGCTATGAGTAGGTGGGGCATGTCCGCAAGATTCCCTATGATGAGATCGCCTGAGATGTTCTTGCCAAGGGCGAAGGCTATCTTGGAATCCTTTTCCCTGAATTCGGACGAATCTATGATCTCTCGAAGGGCGACGATATTGCGCTTGGCGTTGTACGCCTCTATGCCCACGACGGCCTGTCCGGGCATGGGCACGACGCGTACGCTTTTCACCTCGAGACGCAGCGCGAGATCCGGCTCGAGGCTCTTGATGCTCTGTATCTTGACGCCCACGTCGGGTTCCACCTCGTAGCGCGTGACGGTCGGGCCGACCGTCACCTTCAGCGCCCTCGCGTCGACGCGGAAGTCTCTGAGCGTTTCCTCGAGCTTGCGCGCTCTGGCGCGAAGGTCTTTCTCGCTCTCGGTCCTCGCCGCCTTTGCGGTCTTCTTGAGCAGATCTATGGGCGGTAACTTGTAGGCTGCCGCTGTTTTTTTCTTCACAAAACCCACGTCCGCGGGTGCGAGTCCCAGTCTGGGTTCCGTCCTTTTCATCGCCGCGCCGTCTATCCATTCAGGGAGTTCTCCCCTCGCCCCCGCACCGCTGGCGCCGTTCGCGCCGCCCGGATCGGGCGCGAGTGAACCGTCGGCGGCGACCGTTCCCTCCGGGGTTCCCGTGTTCGCATCGTTCGCTCCCGTCGCCAGTCCGGCGGGGCCGACCATATAATCGTCGTCGAGTCCCCTGCCCTGCGGCGCGCGCGCCTGAGGCTCCAGGCCGTAGATGAGACTCTCTGTGGCGGCATCCGCGAAAGCGCCCGCGTCGCCGTCGAGTCCCGCGAGTCTTTCGTCCCGCAACCCGGTCCTGCCGCTCACGTGTTCCTCGACGTTTTTCACCGCGTCTATGATATTGTCCGCGCTGTTCTTTCTCTTTCGCTGCAGACCGCCGAACAACGAGAATACACCGCCCCGCATCGGCTCGGCGGTCGCCGGGCCGGCGTCATAGGCGAGGCCGGGTTCGCCGAGACCCGCGACCGCGGCGGAGGCGTTCGCTCCGTCCGCCGAAGCGAGCGAAGCCTTTCTCCGCGCTTTCTCTTCCGCCTCGTAGTAGCGCCTCTGTTCTTCCTCGTGGGCTTCCCGCTTTTCGCGTATCTTCGCGCGCATCGTCGCTATGCGCTCCAACCTCTCGGACAGGGTCGTACGAGCGAACAGCAAGGCTGACACGACGAGCGCCGCTATCGACAGGATGAAAAGCCCCGCCTTGCCGATGAGACTGATCACGAGCGAACCCGCGAACATGCCGACGACTCCGCCTCCTTTGCCCGACGCGCTCGACGTAAAGACCTTGCCCGCGTTCGCCCCGTCAAGCGGAACGCCTTCGGAGCCGAGCCAAAACGCGCTCACGAGCAGCATCAACATGAAGAACATTATTATTACAAAGATATGCGTCCTGACGGAAATCGCGTAGCCTCTGTTCGCAAAGATGGCCACCCCGTACGCGATGAGGACGAAGGGCAGCACGTAGGCCGTAACGCCGAGCGCACCCTTGCAGGCGTACGACACGCGCTCCCCGACGACGCCGGCCGCGTCCGCGAACAGGGCGAACACGAGGAAGGCGCCGACGGCCAGCAGGATGATGGCCTTGACCTCATCGTACATCCTATAGGACGCCGCGGAGTTGGCGCCGCTCCTGTTTCTCGCGCCGTTTCCGCGTTTTGCGCCGCTTGTTCTTTTTTTTACCGCTCTCTCTGCAGCAGCCATTCAGTACCCTTTTCTTTCCTATAAGAATATGCGTTCATACAGGATTAATATATCATACCAAACGCACCGGTCATGTTACATTAAGATTAAGGAAACGCTGATTAATTCATGTCCACCATTATTACCTCTGACACGCTCGGAATATCTGTCTGTTTCCATCGTGCAAATTTCCTCATTGCGGCAGGGTGTACGTCAAAAATGTAGGTTTGCCTGGCATGTTCATGCGGCGGCCAACCTTTTCCGATGCAGCACGCCATTGTCGCAGTCGCCGTTGAACCCGCCGGATATGATTGAGCATCTCAATGCGGCAATGCTGTTGGCGCCGCGAACAGACCAATGCATGCCTGACTGTTTCAGGCGCTTTCCTATGGCGTGCTTGCATGTTGACTCGACGACTCCGCTGCCGACGAACAGGCCGCGCTT
>JAISZM010000200.1 GCA_031269205.1 Eubacteriales Family XIII. Incertae Sedis bacterium
GCCGCCCGCCAGTTCCAGAAAGCTCGCCTGGGTGCCCGTGGTGCCCTTGACACCGAGCAGCGGCAACGACTCCGCGAGAGACAAAACGTCCCGATAATCGTAGTAAAAATCCTGAAGCCAGAGTGCCGCGCGCTTGCCGACCGTCACGAGTTGCGCGGGCTGAAAGTGCGTGAAGCCGAGCGTCGGCAGATCCTTGTACGCGAGCGCGAAGTCCGCGAGATTTTTCATGAGGCGCGCGAGTTTGTCCGCGAGCAGCGACAGGGCTTCCTTCATCTGTATGATGTCCGCGTTGTCGCCGACGTAGGCGCTCGTCGCGCCGAGATGGATGATCGGCGCGGCCTTCTTCGCCTGAAGGCCGTAGGCGTGTACATGAGCCATGACGTCATGCCGAACCTCCCGCTCCCGCGCCTCCGCGTCCGCGTAGTTGATATCATCCGCGTATTTCTTCAGTTCCTCTATCTGTTCCTCTGTTATGTCGGCGATCCCGAGTTCGCGCTCCGCCTCCGCAAGGGCAATCCAAAGCCTGCGCCACGTCCCGAATTTTTTGTCGGGCGAAAAGATTCGCGACATCGCTTCGCTCGCGTACCGCTCCGTGAGCGGATTCAGATATACGTTGTGTTTTCCATCGGGCATGTTTGCTCCTCCCATGCTTCGACTCGCTCCTTCTCTTTATATTTCATTGTACAACATTTTGCTTGGCCGTGGGGCTTACCGAATACGCGGTTCGTCACATTTTGCACGCGATCGCGCTTCGTGCAATTTTATTCTTGATGAACTTAATCATGTATTTTATTAAGCGTTCTATTATGGTATAATATCTTCGTTCGCTGGGGTGGTGATAGGGAGGAAGCGGGTCAAACATGATAATCACAAGAGAGATCGATTATGCTATCAGAATACTCAGAAGACTTCAGGACGGGGAGCTGACGCCCACGCCGGAAATCTGCAAACGCGAAAACCTGCCGATACATTTCGTCTACAGGATACTCAAGAAACTCGACAATGCCGACATTGTCGATATTGCGCGCGGGAAGGACGGGGGCGCCAAACTTTCCGGCGACCTCGACTCCATCACGATGTACGACCTCGTTTCGGCGCTCGGCGAGCGCAGGTATGTGAGCGCGTGTACGAAGCCGGGTTACGATTGCGAATATCGGCGTGCCCACGACGGCAAGTGCGGAGTACACGAGAAACTTGAAACCATGCAGGACGCTCTCGACGACATGCTGAAGAGCAAGACGATGCACGAGATGATAAGCAACGAGTAGGAAGCTGTTCTTAGTTTTTATTATATTCACACTAGTCAGTTAATTCGCACTAATTAATAAAAATTTCTTCCCGTTGAAATTATTCTTGACATAATTGGTCAAGAATAATATTCTTTTGGCATAGAAGGAGCTGTGTCAATCTACTGGAGCTGCGCTGAGGCAGAACAACGAATTCTCTGGTGTCGTAATCAGGTGTAGAAAAAGGAGGCGAAAAGATGTTGTATAGGACGACGGATGAGCACGAGGCTTTCAGAGCCAAAGTGCGGGAGTTTGCCGAGACGGAGGTGAAACCGCTCACTTTCCTCATGGACAAGGAAAACGGTTTCCCGACGGAACAGGTGAAAAAGATGGGCGAGTTTGGGTGGATGGGCATTCCCTTCCCCACCGCATACGGGGGCATGGGACTCGACCACATCAGCTATGCGATAGCTGTCGAGGAACTCGCGCGGGTAGACGGCGGTACGGGCGTCATCGTGTCGGCACACACCTCGCTCGCGTGCTGGCCGATCTTCGAGTACGGCAGTGAAGAACAGAAGCAGAAGTACCTTGTGCCGCTCGCGCGAGGGGAAAAGATCGGGGCCTTCGGCCTGACGGAACCCAACGCGGGTTCAGACGCAGGCGGAACGGAAACGACGGCCGAACTCGAGGGCGACTATTACATCCTGAACGGCGGTAAAATATTCATCACAAACGCGGACAAGGCCGAGACCTATGTGGTGTTCGCCTCGACGTCGCCGGAACTCGGAACGAGGGGGATCAGCGCGTTCATCGTCGAGAAGGGATGGGATGGGTTCACGTTTGGCGACCACTACGATAAGCTCGGTATCCGCAGCTCGTCGACGGCCGAACTCGTATTCAACGACGTGAAGGTGCCGAAGGAGAATCTGCTCGGCCGTGAGGGCGAGGGCTTCCGCATCGCGATGGCTACGCTCGACGGCGGGCGCATCGGCATCGCAGCGCAGGCGCTCGGTATCCAGCAGGGGGCTTTCGAATCGGCTCTCGAATACGCGAAGGAGCGCGTGCAGTTCGGTAAGCCGATAGCCTTTCAGCAGTCCATCAGCTTTAAGCTCGCCGACATGGCGACGAGCATCCGTTCGGGCCGGCTGCTCGTCTACTCGGCGGCCGATCTGAAAGACGACCATCAACCTTACGGCGTCGCGTCGGCCATGGCGAAACAATACGTTTCGGACAGGGGACTCGAGATAGTGAACGACGCTCTTCAGATTTACGGCGGCAACGGCTATCTGAAAGGGATGGATGTCGAGCGCATGTACCGCGACGCGAAGATATGCACCATCTACGAGGGAACGAACGAGATACAGCGCATGGTTATCGCGGCAAACATCATCGGCAAACCGCCGAAGGAATCGGCCATACAGGCCGCGAAGGCGGGCGCTATCACGGGAGAGCGCAAGAAGGAGATATTCAGGGACGGCAAGCCAAAGGAGCAGGTAGCCGCACTCGTGGCCGCGCTCGTGAAGGACGGTTACGATTTCACTGTGGGCATCGACATAGATACGCCCATCGCACAGGCGGAGCGCGTGGTAAGCGCGGGCAAGGGAATCGGTGAGAAGAAAAACATGAGACTCATAGAGGACCTCGCGATTCAGGCCGGCGCGGCCATAGGATCGTCGCGTCCCGTCGCCGAAACGCTGAAGTATCTGCCCATCAACCGTTATGTCGGCATGTCGGGCCAGAAGTTCACGGGCAACCTCTACATCGCCTGCGGTATCTCGGGCGCCGGCCAGCACCTGAAGGGAATCAAGACCGCATCAACGATAGTAGCCATCAACAACAACGCGAACGCGCCGATATTCAAAAACTGCGACTACGGCATCGTCGGGGATATCTTTGAGATACTGCCTCTGCTGACGAAGGCTCTCGACAACGGCGAATCAAAGAAGCCCGCGCCGCCGATGAAAAAGGTGCGCAGGCGCACACCTAAGAAGCTGCCGCCCGTATGGAAACAGCACATCTGCAACGGTTGCGGCTACGAATACATACCGGACGTCGGCGACGTTGAGAACGGCGTCACGCCGGGTACGCTCTATGAGAACCTGCCCGACGCGTGGATATGCCCGGAGTGCGGAGAAGAGAGAGACCAGTTCATTGAGGTCTGATGATGCTTGTCTTTTCCCTGCGTGGCATTGCGGGAGCATCGCATCGACATTTTACCGAATATAAGAAGGAGGAAATTTATCATGTATAGCGTAAGACTTGTGACTGACAATCTTTACTGGGTCGGCGCCAACGAACACCGACTCGACCTGTTCGAAAACATTCACCCGCTCGACGGCATCGGAGTGTCGTACAACTCCTACCTGCTACTCGACCAGAAGACCGTCCTGTTCGACACGGTGGACTGGGCTGTGTGCAGGCAGTATCTCGAGAACATCGAGCACGTTCTGAACGGCCGCACGCTCGACTACCTCGTCATCAACCACCTCGAGCCGGATCACGCGGCGTCCATCGAGGAAGTGCTCATCAGGCATCCCGAGACGATAGTCATCTCGAACGAAAAAGCCTTCATGCAGATGAGGCAGTTCGGCTTTGACGAGATTCTCGGCGACCGCTACGATGAAGTGCTCGAGGGCGATACGCGCAACTTCGGCGACCACACGGTGGCGTGGGTCTACGCGCCGATGGTGCACTGGCCCGAGGCGATGGTCGCGCTTGATGTGACGAACGGCGTCCTGTTCTCGGCCGACGGTTTCGGCAGCTTCAAGGCGCTCGACGGCGTCCTGTTCGCGGACGAGGTGGACTTCGACCGCGACTGGCTCGACGAGGCGCGCCGCTATCTCACGAACATCGTCGGCAAGTACGGCCCGCATATCCAGGCTCTGCTCGCGAAAGCCGGCCCTCTGCTTCCGCAGGTCAAATACATCTGCCCGCTGCACGGTCCCGTCTGGCGCGAGGACTTCGGCTACATCATCGGCAAGTACGACCAGTGGAGCAGGTACGAACCCGAGGTGAACGGCGTGCTCGTCATCTACGCGTCGATGTACGGCAACACGGAGAG
>JAISZM010000023.1 GCA_031269205.1 Eubacteriales Family XIII. Incertae Sedis bacterium
GAACAGAGCGACCTTGCGGCGTATCGAATCGTCCACTTGCCCGCGCGCGCGCAACACGATGATGTCGGGGAAGATGCCGAGCGAGTTCAGCTCGCGCACGGAGTGCTGCGTCGGCTTGCTCTTGTACTCGTGCGACGCCTCAAGGTAGGGGATGAGCGATACGTGAATGGAGAGACAGTCGCTCTCGTCCTGCTCCTGGATGATCTGCCTGATGGCCTCGAGATAGGGCTGCGACTCGATGTCGCCGATGGTGCCGCCGATCTCGGTTATCACGACCTCGGCGTCGTTCGACTCGGCCGCCGCGTAGATGAAGTTTTTTATCTCGTCCGTGATATGCGGGATGACCTGTATCGTCTGCCCGAGATAATCACCGTTGCGCTCCTTGTTCAGCACGTTCCAGTAGACCTTGCCGGTCGTCAGGTTCGAGTATTTGTTCAGCTCCACGTCGATGAAGCGCTCGTAGTGGCCGAGATCGAGGTCCGTCTCAGCGCCGTCCTCGGTCACGAACACCTCGCCGTGTTCGATGGGATTCATCGTGCCCGGATCCACGTTGATGTACGGGTCGAGCTTCTGCGCCGTCACCTTCAAACCGCAATCTTTCAACAATCTGCCGAGCGAAGCGGCCGTGATGCCCTTGCCGAGTCCCGACACAACGCCTCCCGTCACGAATATGTATTTTGCCATAGGAACCTCTAAACCCTCTGCACACAAGCCTTTGCCTACGCTTCATTATAACATACAACCATAATCTCGCCGGCGCCCTACAATCCGAGGCGCTCATCACGGACAGATCGAACCGGCCCCCTACAATCCGAGGCGCTTCTTACAGACAGATCGAACCGGCACCCTACAATCCGAGGCGCTTCTTCATGAGTTCGGGCTGTGTCGAGTACGCGACGGCCGTATCGGCCGGGATCTTCCCACCTTTATACAAGGCGAGCAGACTCGCGTCCATCGTGACCATCCCGTCGGCCTGAGAGGCCGTTATGACGCTGTCGATCTGATGTATCTTGCTCTCGCGTATCATGTTGCGGATCGCGTCGTTGACGAGCATGATCTCGAACACGGGGACGATCCTGTCCTCCACGCTGCGGACGAGCTGCTGCGAGACGACGGACTGCAGCGCCATCGCGAGCTGCACCCTGATCTGCCCCTGCTGCTGCGGCGGGAACGCGTCGAGGATGCGGTCTATCGTGTTGGCCGCCCCGACCGTGTGCAGCGTCGAGATGACGAGGTGTCCCGTCTCCGCCGCCGTCATCGCTATCTCTATCGTCTCAGAGTCGCGCAGCTCGCCGATGAGTATGACGTCCGGCGCCTGTCTGAGCGCGGCGCGCAGCGCCGCGACGTAGCTCATCGTGTCCAGGTTGATCTCTCTCTGACTAACTATGCTCTTGTCGTGCCGGTGCAGGAACTCTATCGGATCCTCGAGCGTTATTATATGAGAATTGCGCGTCTTGTTGATCTGGTCGATGATGCACGAGAGCGTCGTCGATTTGCCGCTTCCGGCCGGCCCCGTGACGAGCACGAGTCCCTTCCTCTTCCGCGACTGGTCGAGAACCGTCTGCGGTATGCCGAGCGTGGTCGGGTCGGGCAGATCGAAGGCGACGATGCGTATGACCGCCGCGAGCGTGCCCCGCTGCTTGTACGTGTTCACGCGAAATCTCGCGACGTTCGGCAGCGAGAACGAGAAGTCGTCGTCGCCGCTTTCCTCGATGTGTGAGAGATTGCGGCCCGAGGCCATGTCGTATATCTGCTCGATCAGTTCGTGCGTGTGTTCCGGCATCAGGCGCTCCTCCGAAAAGGCGGTGATGACGCCGTTCACTTTGTACGAAAGCGGTCTGCCCGAAATCAGGTAGACGTCGGATGCGCCCGCCGCCGCTACGACCTTCAATATGCGCTCAAGTTCCGTTCTCTCCACTGTTCACCTCTACTCTATTATCAACTGTATGTCGTTGTTACCTTCCCATGCTTCCGTGGAGCGCACCTGCCAGAGCGTGCGACTGACGCCGCCGTCGGGCGCTACCCGCAATCTGACGGCAAGCTCCCTTTTATCATCTATCGGAATCTCGTAAGTGACGGAGGTTTCGGCGCCTTCCGCCGCCACGGTGAAGCCCTCGCCGAGCTTGTCGCGCCAGCCCGCGCCAGCCCGCGCCGCCGCGGCGACCTCGGCGAATTTCTCCTCGGCCTCGGCGTCCGCCCGGTAATACGCCGTCGTCGCTTCGGCCGCTTTTTCCGAAAGCGTCAGATCGGCCTTCGCGGTCGTGATGGAGAGCGCCGCGAAGACGATGAGCACGAGGACGACGAGTATCGCTATGATGGAGACGACTCCCATCGTCGTGCCGAACGCGCCTTTCTTCGATATCTTGTTGTTGACCGCACCCACGGTCTTTATCGCGCCCGCGTCATTCATCGTATGCCTTCACCTTCAGCACGTAGATATCCGACGGTTCTTCGCCGTCGTCGCCGATCTCTTTGACCGCTATCGCCATCTCTCTCACGGCGTTCTCTTCGCCGACTTCAGTTCTTATAAAGTAGCGCGCCGTGTCCTTGTTCTCGCCCTCGTCCGTCGTCGCCTTCCATTCCTCGTCGAAAAGCAGATCGCCCTCCGGCGTTCTGCCGTCCTTGAACTCCTCGGCTATGGTTTCGGCCTTCAGCACGGCCATGGTCAGATCCTTCGACTCCTCGCTGAACCCATACGCCTTGCCGAAGATGCTCGTGCATATCGCGGCGGCGAGCGAGAACACGAGTATCACCACCATGAGCTCGAACAGGAATATGGCCGTCTTCGATATTTTCATCGCCGGATTCCTCCGCCCGGCGCGACGATGCCCTTCGCCATGCTCAGTTCCTCCTGCTCAGCGCGAGGCTTTCCTCGTCGCCCTCGCTGTTGACCGTGGTGATCTTGACCAGATTCCCGTCGAGTTTGAAATCCATCGACTTCATGTCCATGATGGCTTGGCCGCTTCCCGCCCTCATGTCGCTTCCGGCGTCGACGGTGGCTTCGTACAGCTTGCCGTCATAGACGTATATCCACGTCTCGTAGGTGTTACCGTCGTCGTACGCTTCCGTGACGACGAGGGCCGAGCTGTCGTCAATCTCCTCCACCCCGAAATCCGCGCCGGCGCTCTGCCTGACTTTCTCGGCGATGTAGATGAGCGACGTGCGAGTATCGAAATTCGCCTGCATTTTTACGGCCGAGCTACGGTAGACCTGGGCGCCGAGCACGGCGACGAAGATGGCCGTGAGCGCGAACACGCCCAGCAGCAGGAGCGTGAACATAATATTGACTACATGTCTCTTTTTACCCATGCCTGATCCTCGTCATCCGTTGCGCGAGAACAGCTCGACGCGCGGCATGAGGTTCTCGCCTATGGCCTGATAATGGTACACGTATTTGTCCCGGTCGAGCGTCAGCCCGTAATTCTCTTCGAGGTACTCGAGGTCGGGGGGGTATCTGCCTTCGAGGGAGTAGCACTGCACGGTAGCCCGCACGATGGCCTCTTTCCCGATCTTCATGTTCTCGCTCCGCCGGCTGTCGTCGAGCGAAGAGACGGCGCTCAGTACGAGTCCGACCACCACGACGGCGGCCGCGACAAAGAGCAGGAGCTTCAACGCCCCGTACGATCTCTTCTTTCTGAACACTCTCGCCATACGCTACTCCCGCGTCGCCGCTCCGACGCCTGTGTCGAAATTACACTATCGATGTCATGACCGCGAGCAACGGCAGCATCGCGCTGAGCAGAATGAGACCGACGATGACGCAGAGCACGGCCACCATCGTAGGCTCTATGACGGATATCAGATTGTCCAGCCGTTCATCCGTCTTGTTCTCATAGTCCTGCGCTATCCTTTCCATCACCGCGTCGATGTCGCCCGACTTGAAACCGAGCGTCAGCAACCGCGCCTCCAGGCCCGTGAACACGCGCGTCTCGACCGCGGATTCGGAGAAGGATTTGCCCTGTTCTATCAGGTCCTTCAGCGCCGTGACCCGCTCGTTCATGACGGGGTTGTCCACGAGCGGCAGCGTGAGTTCCACGGCGCGGCCCACGTCTATGCCGCTCGCAAGCATGAGCGCTATGCCCGACGCGAACTTTCCCGTCGCCATGTCGAGCGAAAGTTTTTTGAAGATCTTCTGCGCCGCGCGTCTCTGGATCGCGCGCCCCGCCTTCGTGGCTCTCATGATGATGAGCGCGGCTGCCACGGCGGCCACGGCGATGATAACGCCGACCGAGTAGGCGCTTATCGCGGCGCCCACGTCCATCGCGCCGCGCGCGAGCGGGGAGAGGTCGCCGCCGAGCGAGATGAAGACCTCGTTGAATATCGGCAGCACTTTGATAATGAGTATGAGTATTATGGCGACCAGTATCGCGAGCATGATGGCCGGATACGTCACGGCGCTCCTGACGCTCTTGCCGATGTTGTCCTCGCGCGCGTAGTAGCCCGCGAGGGAGTCGAGCACCTGATCGAGCCGTCCCGACGCCTCGCCGATCTCTATCATCTGGGTCATGTAGCCGGGGAAGGCCTTCGTCCGCCTGAGCGCCTCCGCGAGCGGTTCGCCCGCGTCGAGTCCCTCCAGTATGCCGTCGAACAGGTTTTTCGCCGCCGAGGCCCCCGCGTCGTCCCGCAGTATCATCACCGCCTCCGCGAGAGGGATGCCCGTCTTGACCGTCAGCGCCATCTGCGCGGAGAACGCGGACAGTTCCTCGGCCGAAAGTGTTTGCTTGTTCGTACTCATAAGTCCCTCCGATATTCCTATCAGTAATAATAGATCGGCTGATACTCGGTGCCGTCGCCCACCACATTCGGATCCGCTTCGTCGCCCGCGGCGGTGAACGTGGGATCCGCGAGGTTGTACTTGTCGCCTTTGAACTCTATTATCGCGGCAAACTCGCCCGTCTCTTTGGAATATACCGCTATCCACGAATGGTAGGCGCTGCCCGCATACCCGATAATGAGTTTACACGGTATGCCCTGACTTCGCAACATCGCGACCGTAAGCGCGGCGAAGTCGAAGCATATGCCCTTGCCCGTGGAGAGCGTCTCATCCAGGTTCGGCAGATATCCGGGTTCGACCGTCTTCACCTTTTCATAATCGTAGGTCACGTTCTCCACCACGTAGAGATATATCTGCTCGGCCGCTCCGAGGTCGCTCTTCGTGCCTTGCGTGAGTTCCGACGCCTTCGCCACGCAGTTGGAGTCGGCCACGTAGTCCACGTATTGGCTCGGCCTCAGATAGGGGGAGAACTCGTCCTTCAGCTTCATCTTCACGGTCTTCTGCGCCGCGAGGGCGTACTTGTCCCCTTCGATGTTCGTGAACACGCTGACGTCGTACTTGCCGTCTCCCTGCGTGAGCGGCAGGGCCTGAAATTCTCCATCGGTGGCGAGGTCGTAGGTGTACGTCCCTTCCTCGGATCCCTTGTTCGTTACCTGGACCTTGACGTTGTCGTTGTCGCCATCGTATTTGACCATGACGTAGCCTTGGGAGATATTCGAGTAGTCCACCGTGGCGTCGTTCTCCGCGAAGGTCTTCTTTCCCGTGGCCTCGTTCACGAGCACCTTGGGGGAATTGTCCCAGTCGGGAGCGCTCTCGTCAGCCTCCACGGTCGCGTGCGGACCTCCGTTGACGGCGTCGCCTATCTGCTCCTTCAGGGAAGCCAGCGCGTTCTCGTCGCCGTCGCCTCCGCCTCCGCAGGCCGCAAACGACAGCACAAGCGCCGAAAAAAGAAAACAGACGCCTGCCTTTCTGAAAAAACGCTTGATGAAACGATGATCAAAACCGGGCAATCTCAATCCTCCCTGAGTGGAGTCTCTATGCAAAAACTCCCGCCGATACTTCAATTATACACGAAAATCGCAACGATGATTATACCATATGAAAACGTGGTTACTACTCAAGGATACAATCGAAACTACTCAAACGTGAGACGGGAAGGCTCACCACAGTCCCATGTGAAAGCCGTAGCGCGTGTCTATGAGGTACCAGCCCACGATGATGATCGCGAAGGCTATGACGAAGTAGATCGTCTTGGCCTTCTCCCCGAATTTTCGGGTGAGCAGGGGAACGAGCGGCTTCGATGCGACGATAAAAGCCACGGGAATGACGAGGGAGAGAACCAACATGAAATTAGCTTCAGCCGAACCGTTCATAGCGCGTTCCTTATTTCCACAGCTTGTCGGGGTACAAGCCGCTCTCCTTCAGCGAGCGCAGCGCGGACATGACCTGTTCCTTGTCCTCTTGGTACGTCACGCCGTACCAACGGTCGCTCGACTCCAGCACCCTGACGGACGCCTTGCCCGCACGAATCAGACCGTCAACGATGCGCGGCAGCAGGTATTCCGCCTTGCTCGGGTCGCGCGGGACGTCGTTCGCGAAGAAGCCTTCTATTCCGCCTTTTAATTCGGTCATAAAACTCTCGGTGAAGCCCCAAAAGTTCATGGAGACCGTCGTGTCGGGCGGCAGATCCACCCAGCGCCCGTTCTCGTCCTCGTAGGCGATACCGCCGTCGCGCCGCGCGACCTTCAGGCGTTCATCTATGACGGTGAGGTATCCGTCGCCGTCGATGCGACAGATGCCGCGCGCGACGGATCCGTGTTCCGTGACCGTATTCGCGAGCCGGTAGCCGACCATGGCGTAGCGTTGGTCGGCGGCCGCCGGCGCGACGATTTTGTCGCGACCCGAAGCTCCCGCCGCCCCGCCGGCCGCGCCGCCCGTCAGGTATTCGTACATGAGCCGGTAAGCGGCCGGCCCGTAATAGTCGTCCGAGTTGACGACGGCGAACGAGCCGCCGATCTCGGCGGCGGCCGCGAGCACGGCGTGCCCCGTACCCCATGGTTTCACGCGCCCCTCGGGCACAGCGAACCCGCGCGGCACATCCCCGATGTCCTGATAGACGTACCTGATGGCTATATGCCTGCTCGCGCCGTCGTCCATGAGGGCGCGCATGTCGGCCTCCATATCTTTTTTGATAATGAAGACGGCGTCCGAAAAGCCCGCCTTCAGAGCGTCATAGAGCGAAAAGTCGATGATGATCTCGCCCTGCTCCGTGACAGGATCCATCTGCTTCAGTCCACCGTAGCGCGAACCCATGCCCGCCGCCATGACTATAAGAACCGGCGCCCGCGTCGTCATGATTCACCTCCGTCTCTGCGCTGATAGTGATACCCGTATCTCTCCGTGACATAAACCCATTATAAAGAGTCGTCGCGGTCACTTCAACAATAATTTCGGCTCACGCGTCCCCGCGCGGAGCGGGGCGCCGGTTCTGCTCGGAGCGCCGCCCGTTCCAATTACCAACAGCGTCGGGGAAGTATTGAACTTTTCGGTATTTTCAGATAAGCGTCTTTTGTGAAAGGTGGTTGTCGGGGTCAATGTAGTCGCGCAGCCGCAGATAGGTTTCCAGTATGACCTTGGGGCAGAGTTCGTCCCGCGGGATCTTCAACATCGAGGCTATGGTATCGCAGTCAAAACTTCCGAAGTGTTCGCCGAACCAATCCATGAGTTCGTCCTGGCAGTTCGCGGCGTCCTCGTTCTCCTTCGCGCAGTAGAGGACGGCGATAGCCGCCGCGAGCGCCCCGCAAAACGAGCACGGCGTGCCTCCCGAACAGGCGGCCGGCGCCGGCGACTCCTTGCCGTCAAAACGATATACGCGGCCCTCGTGCTGTGAGTTCGAAAAGTATTCGGCCAGATCATGCGACATACCGCTCTTCCCCCCGCCGATATCGCTCAGCGCAAGCCCGAGCAGCAGGTTGCAACAACAACTATTATCCATGACAAGTATAGCCTTTCTCAATTTCTTATGTATCATTTGCCCCACCCGTTCCTGTAAGCGACGCCCATAAACCATCCGGATTTATGAACTTATCGTCCGCGCCGCAGCCACTCCCTCAGCAGCTCTCCGCGCCGCGGAAGAGAACAATCTCTTCACACGTAATACTTACCCAAATATCAGCGGTTTACACATGGCTTTTTATAACTTTTTTATGTCAGATGATTTTCTTTCGAGCGGGCGGGCTAGGATTAGAAATCCCTGTTTTCATGCGTAGGCCGTTACATTTGTTCCGAAAAGTGTGTCTTGTACAATATGAAAATGGACAACGTATTTTTCGACAAGGTAACGTCACTCATTGAGCAGGCACGGTCGCATATTGGGCGTACCGCTGATTTGACGATGTGTGTGACCTACTATAAGAACTCAAAGCAGAGGGGCGGGTATCTGTCGAAGGCAAAACAGAGGGTGCGCGAGGCTGGCGATCTTTAACGTGTCGCCTTTTTTTCGTGGCGTGCCCACTCTCGCGCGAAATACGCGTCGAGTTTGACGAGCGTCTTCCACAACACTTTGCGCTCATCGGCCGTCAGCTGGCCGAGCGCGTCTTTCACCATTTTCTTGTGAAACGCGTCGTGGTACTCGAAGGCTTCCAAGCCTTTTTCCGTGAGGCTCACCTTGACGATGCGGTGATCCTCCGTGCCGCGCTCGCGCCTGACGAGGCGCTTCTTTTCGAGTTTGTTCATCGCTATCGTGAGCGCGCTCACGCTTATCTTCAGCCCTCGCGCGACCTGCGTCATCGTGCGTTCGGAACCGACGCCGATCTCGCGCAGCACGTGAAGCTCCGATATGGACATATTCCCCTTCGACGATTCGGCGATGGCGCGCTCCTCGATCTTGAACGTGCTGATAAAGAGCCGCGCGAGTATCGCGTCAATGCCGAGGGATCGCCTGTCAGATTCACTTTTCTCTTCCGGGCTATCCCCGCCCCGCGTCGCCTCGTCGAGCAGTTCTTTGGCTCGTGTCTCTTTGCTGTCTTCCTTTTTCGCCGCCATGATCGCGTGACTTTCTCCAACTTCCGTAAACAATAAAACTATTTAGAGATAAAACTATTTTCTCTAATATAATAACACATCTCCGCCGATCAGTGACTGGCGGAGCGATAATAGTGTTTGTTGGTCGCTTGCGAATTTTATTTATAGATCACCTTTTAGTTAATTGGAATTTTGATTATGTAATTATATTTTTATGCTTGACATTCTTTTATTTCCATATTAAACTATAAGAGAGAGGCGTAAGCCCCGGCGGTTGCTCTGAACCGTTACTACCCGAAGTAGGCGTTATGGTTGCCGGCAACGGCGACTGTTGAGACCGCAGGGGGGAGGTGAAGAGATATCCTCGATATTAAAATCTTGCCGATCACGATCGTTGTGGTCATACTAAGCAACAAGGTTGAAATAAAGGAAAAACCGCCTCATAAGAAGCGGTAGTTCCAACCCATTTTCAGGAGCGACCGCTGGGCGGCCTCTCTTTCTCTATAATACCACCTTCGGCGAAAAAGTCAATACCGTAATCTCCCGCGAACTTTACCGGTAGATCACCTTGATATAGCGGGCATAGACGT
>JAISZM010000030.1 GCA_031269205.1 Eubacteriales Family XIII. Incertae Sedis bacterium
GGCGCATACGGTCGCCGCGTCGTGTACGGACAGCAACCGCGTCGGCGTCATCGGCACGAAGGCGACGATAGAGAGCGAAGCCTACCGCGATGAGATACGGAAACTCGCGCCAGGCCTGAAGATATTCGAGACAGCCTGTCCCGTTTTCGTGCCGCTTATCGAGGAGGGCATCATCAACGACGCGATTATGGATCTGTCGATACGCCACTATCTGGACGACTTTCTGCTTGAGAACGGGATAGACACGCTCGTTCTCGGCTGTACACATTACCCGCTTATCAAGGAAAATATCGTGCGGCTCTACCCGGATATATCCGTCATCGACCCGTCCGCGGAGATCATACCCAGCATCGCGGACAGCCTCGCGAAGTACGGACTGCTCTGTGATGGAACGGGAACGCTGAAAACGCCCATCCAAAGCGTCGCCGAAGACGGGAGCCGAATCGGCGACAGAGACGCTCGGCACGGTTTCGATCAGCGTCCCCTCAAGGCAGGGCACGTCTTCTACGCGAGCGACTTGTCCGAAAACTTCGTGAACATGATAGAACCCATATTCGAGGGATCGGGCTTTACGGTAGCGTTCAAAAACTTCGATCTCGAGCAGGCGGTTTGAGGAAGAGGTCGCGGCGACGGACATCGGAGCGCAAGACTCCGCACCGCAGGCAATTACACGCGCCATTACACGCGCGGTTTGAGAACGAAACTCCTCTATGATATAATCAGGTGCAGAAGGAATCGGAGGTCTAATCCTACGTGGTGAGGAAAGGAAAAAGCTGCGGCTCGGCGTCATGGAATACGAAGATTTACTTTCGCTATTGGATATAGGTTCGGGAAGGGATATCGCGTACTTCGAACAGTACGCGGAACTCGTCGAGGGTGAGGACTACATTTCGCCCGAAGCCCTCGCTCAGGTTTTCGAGGAGACGGAGGGCGACGCGCTCGCCGAGTTGACGGACGGCTACTTCGACGAACTTCTCGAGAGCGTACCCGACGACGAGGCGGAACTGTATACGCTGCTTCAGACGATAGGCCGCGCTCTGTCGGGACTGGCGCTCATCTCCGAACAGGATGAGGCGGCCGCGAACTACGCGGACGAATTCTTCCGGTTTCGCACGTGGTTCGCCTTTGAGAGCGAGGTGCGTTGCGAGAAGATCGATCCTACGGATGGAGAAGGCGAGGTGAACGTGCCTATCATGCAGGCTCTCGCTCTGTACCGATCACAGCACCTCAGCGACGAAGAGTACCACTACGATTTTTCCGAGGCTCTCGACTACCCGATAGACGAATACGCGATGCTGCTGGAAAGTTCGGATGGCGACGAAGAGGAGCCATACGACGACATCGACGAAACGTGATTTTGCGACGACGCGCTCTGTCAGAGCGACGTTCCCACAGGCCTCTCATCCGTGTATTTCAGTAGGCCGCTCGCGCGCTCATAGAACGCGGCGGAGGCAGTCCCTTGATACATATAAAACAAACCCATGGAGACGGCGGTAACCAGTGACGTCACTATCGCGAACAGGACGCCCATCCCCATATTGTAGCTGGGAGTCTCGCCCGTCACGATTCCCGACACGAAGGGCGTCACCAGCACCGAAGTCATAATCGAGCAGGCCAACACCGCCAACAACGCCCACCCTATGAACGAGATGTCGAGGCAGAACAGTTTCCACTTGTTGCCGCGCATGAGTCCCTTGCTGACGTTTATAGCCTCGAGCGGACCGATGTCGGGGTTGTCCACGAGGATGCAGAACGCGAGCCTGTAGCGGTAGGCGGCGATAATGCCGGGTATGATAAAGAGCATCGTCCACAGCATGGTGAATATAGTCATAAGCAGAAAGAGCGCCAACGAGCGGCTGTAATGAGAGAATCCCGAAAGCAGCAGTTCCGTCGGCGCTTCCTGTCTGCGGCGGTATCTCAGATACACAGTCGTGATACCGAAGGTCAGCGCGCCGGTCACGAGCAACTGGTACAGGTAGGGGAGCATAAGCAGGTTGTTGTACATGGCGTCCATCGAGTTCATGAATTGCGCCTGCGAGGTAGAACCGAGCAAGAAGTCCGTATACGCATCCGTAAGCTTGTTCATGTTGTCTCCGGGAAAGCCGAGCCACCCGGCCATCGCAAGGATTATCACATAAGGAAGCGAGAGCACGAGAACGTAGAGCCAGCCTTTCAGGAAAGCGTCGCCCCATCTGTCCCGTATTCCCCGTCGCGCGAGCGCGCGGAAGTTCGCCGCCGGCTCTGTTATGATAAGCTGTTCGTATCGCATCATGTTTTCTCTCCCGTCGGCCACGCGGCTGACGACACGCGGCGTATTTCATTGCTCCACTTATTGAATAATTTTATCACATCGGGCGACAGGAGAACACCGCGGCAGAGCCGCGGGCGAAACGCCCGTCTCAAATGCTACGCTTGCTCTGTCGCCTCCGCGTATTCCGCGATCCTTTTGAATCGCGCGCCGACGGCCGCCTTCCCTATCGGCGGGTTGAGCAACTGACCTATCTCCGCGAGCGACGCTTCGGGATGGAATATGCGCGTGAGCGCCGTATCGATGAGTTCGCCCGGCAGTGCGTCGAGTCCGTCCGCAGCCTCAATGGCTCTTATCGCCGCAAGTTGCCTCTCGGACGCGCCGAGCGCCTTTTCCATATTTGCCGCGTCGCAGTTGTTCAGCCTGTTCGCGCGCCCTTTCATGTCCCTGACCATGCGCACGTTCTCGAACCGGAGCAAACGCGCGTGAGCGCCCATGAGCGTGAGCACGTCTTTGATCTGTTCCGCGTTTTTCAGGTACACGACATGGTTGCCGCGACGCTGCCGGAGGCGCGCGTGCATATCCGTAAAACTGTTCAGCAGACGGCGCGCCGCAACGGCCGTGGCCTCGCTCGCGAACACGAACTCGAGGTTGTATCCTTTCTCGGGGTCGCAGATGATGCCCGCGCCGAGGAACAAGCCCTTCAGGCAGGCTTTGCGGCAACACTTCTTTTTCATGACGGACTCACCGAGCCCCGTCTTCATTTCGCGCTTCCCGCCCACAACGCTTATCACGCCCGTCGAAGCGAGAAGCACGTCGGCGGCGGAACCGGGCGGCACGGACAATTCGTACACGTGAGTGCGGCGGGCAGCGGCCTCCCCCACCATAAGCCTGACGCGCACGCCAAACCCTGATTCGATCAGGGTTTTGTAGCGGCGCGCGACGGCCGCGTTGCCCGTCGTCAGTTTCAGCCCTACGCCGCCCTTGCCGGCGAGCGTCACGGCGCCACAAGACCGAATAAAACCCGTTATCTCAGCGGTGGCGCAACAACGGTTTTTATTGCCGCTGTGCGCCATCTCGTTTTTGACTTCCGTCGTGAAAGAATCGGCCATACCCTGTTTTTACCCTGTCCGTCCTTCTGTCCGTCCGTTCCCGCGCGCCGGGGCGACCGCTGACCTGTCCGTCAGCTGTGTCCGAGTATGCGATTGCGCGTGAGCGTCCTTATGACGTACGCGATCGCGTCGGCGTCGTGCTTCACATAACCTCGCTCTATGTCGATGAACCCACCTTCGATAATGTCAACGCCTCGGGCGCGTATGGCCCGCCGGTCGTCGTCGTCCGCCAGGAGCTGATCGGCGCCTCCGTTCATGTATTTCGCGAGTTCATCGGCGGTCAGTTCTTTGTCGTTGATAAGGGCGTGGTCTATGGCGCCTTCGTCGAGGTAGTTGAACAAGATGGCCACATGTTCCGAGACGCTCATCCCGTCCGTTTCGCCGGGCTGCGTCATGACGTTCGCGGCGTATATCTTGACGGCTCTCGTGGACGAGATGGCTTCGCGCATACCCGTGCTCAAAAGATTCGGGATGATGCTCGTGTACAGGCTTCCCGGGCCGATGACGATGGCGTCCGCGTCCATGACGGCGCGCCGCGCGGACTCGGACATCCTGACGCCGCCCGACTCGAGGAACACATCCGCTATGCGTGACGACTCGCTCGCGACTACCTTGGGTATCTGAGATTCTCCGATGACGATGCTGCCGTTCTCGAGTTCGGCGCAGAGGATCATGCGCTCCTCGCTGACGGGGATCACGCGCCCCCTGACCTGCAGAAAGTCGCTGATCCGCTCTATCCCGCGCTCAAAGTTGCCGTATATCTCCGCGGCGGCGGCGAGGATGATGTTGCCGACGCTTTGCCCGTCAAGCCGCCCCTCCGAAAACCGGTGCGCGAGTATCTCGCGCATACCCGTTTCGTCCTCGGCAAGCGCGAGCAGACAACTTCTGATGTCGCCGGGTGGCAACATGCCGAGATCCTCCCTGATGACGCCGCTCGAGCCACCGTCGTCGGCGACCGAAACGACGGCCGTCAGCTTCACCTCGTCGATCTTTTTAAGCCCCCGGAGCAGGACGGAGAGTCCCGTTCCGCCTCCTATGACCGTTATCTTCATGGTGTCGTCCTTATCTCCCTCGACGTGTGCGACTTCCCGCTGTCCGCGCACACCTTTCGCGCCTATATATCCCGATGCTTCAGCACCACGTTTTCACCCGCCTTCGTCAGGCGTTCCGCGGCTATGATCGCCGCCGCCACGGAGCGGTGCTGACCGCCCGTACACCCGAACGACAGGTTCAGACTGCTTTTGCCCTCCCTGATAAAGGCCGGCCTCAATTCCTCGAACATCGCGATGACGGAATTCATGAACCGCTTCGCCTCGGGCGCGCGCATGACGTAGTCGCGCACCTTCTTGCTCTTGCCCGTGAGCGACTTCAGGCTGTCCACGTAAAACGGATTCGGCACGAAGCGCATATCGAACACGATGTCGGCTTCCGCGGGTATACCGTACTTATACCCGAAGGACTGCACGACAGTGCGAAACCCGCTGGCGCCGTTCCCCTCCGCGAGCAGCTTGTTTATCGCCGTGGCGAGGTCGGCATTCTTCATCTCGCTCGTGTCGATCGTGTAGTCCGCGATGCGCCTGATAGGCTCCAGCGCCGCGCGCTCCGCCTGAATGGCCTCCTCGTAGGTCCTGTCCTCTCCGAGCGGGTGCGACCTCCGATGCTCGCTGAACCTTCTGATGAGGGCTTTGTCGTTCGCGTCAAAGAATATGACCTTGTAGCCAACGCCCCTCCGCTTCAGATCTTTCAGGTTTTCCTTCAGGTCGCCGAAAAACTCGCCGCCCCGCACGTCGGTCACAAAGGCGGCCTTCGCCACCTTCTGCTTGCGTTGCGCGATGAGGTCGACGAAATTCCCGATGAGGCTCGGCGGCAGGTTGTCGATGCAGTAGTAACCGAGGTCCTCAAAGCAGTCCGCGGCGAGGCTCTTGCCCGCGCCCGACATGCCTGTGATGATTATTGTCTTCATTTCACTTCACCGTTTCCAAGTTGACCACGCGGCCACTGTCTATGCCGGACTCGATTACGAGGTCGACGGCCGAGCGGAAATCGCCCACCCTGCGAGGGGAATGGGCGTCGCTGCTGATAAGGAATTTCACGTCCGCGGTCGCCATGCCGGCGATATCGTGCGCGGAAAGAGAGCGATGGCTCGTGTTCAGCTCGACGAGCGTGTTCGTTTCGGCGCAGACGTCGGCAAGCTCTGCTATATCCACCGGGAATTTGTCGCCCGGGTG
>JAISZM010000055.1 GCA_031269205.1 Eubacteriales Family XIII. Incertae Sedis bacterium
ACGACGCGATGAGATCGTTCAAAGATATCTACGCCTGTGCGAACTGGATACAGAAGCACGTCTCGTATGAAACCGTCGTCGAAGACCCGCAGACGGCAGCGGAGACGTTTCGCTCGGGCAGGGGGGACTGCGACGACCGAGCCTTGCTGTTCTGCTATATGGTGGAACGGTTGCTCCCGGGCATGAACCCGCGCATCGTGGAGGGCTGGGCGGAGGACGGCAATTACCACGCGAATGTGGAACTGCTCACGGACGAGGGATGGTTGATGGTAGACCCCTCCGCCGACAGCGTCAGGTTCGGGGTCTTCAATTTCCATCCCTTCGTGCCGTCGGGGGCAGTATCACCGCCGTTCAATATCACAGACGCGGACGGAAGAGCCGTAGCGAACGGTGGGATCGGGATATCTTTCGGAAGCGGAACGGTGCGGGCGCTGAACGAAAGCTGAGTGTCGCTTCAGAGCGGCGCCGCATGGTCGCCTCTCAGAGGTTTTTACGTCTCATCCTCCGCAGCAGGAGCGCCGCGCAGACACCGGCTGCCAGCGAAATGGCGAGCACGATCTTGTAGAGCGCCACGTTCCGGTCGTCGCTTGTTTTGGGCTGGTCTGAAGCCCGATCCTTGATCTTGTGCTTATCATATGACTTTACCGGTTTGTTCGCGATCAAATTGTTCGGCTTGTTCTTGGTCGGCGCTGCCGGTTGAGTCGGATCCGTTATGCTGGGCGGACTCGTTTCGTCGGGCGGATTCGGTTTGTCCGGATCGGGCGTAACGGGCGGCTTCGGCGGATCCGGCGGTGTTGGCGGTTCCGGCGGTTTCGGCGGGTCGGATGGCCCCGGAGGTTCCGGCGGGTCGGGTGGCCCCGGCGGGTCCGGCGGATCGGGAGGGCCGGGCGGATCGGGCGGTCCCGGCGGCGCCGGCGGAGGTTTCTTTACGAATCCCGCGTTGAACTGGTAGGCGCCGTCCTCCTCGACGGAAAACACGTCGGTCGCCGCATCCTGGTTGAACTTGTTGGACGCGTCAGACGAGCCTTTGACAGGGGTGACGGTATAACCATCGGGAGTCTTTATTTTTATATAATAACCGCTACCGACCGGCACGTTCGGGAATTCATATCGCCCGTACTGATCCGTGACGCCGGTCTTCGCGGGCGCGTCGGCGCCGGTCTTCCACAACTCGACGGGCACGTCCTCGAACACGGATTCGCCATCGTCAAAGAGACCGTTCTCGTTCGCGTCGTCGAAGGCGATGCCCTGTATGCCGACCACGGCCAACAGCAGCCGGAAATTGAAGGAGACCCCGTAATCCGACGGCCTGTACGGATTATGGATGTACTGGCCATATACCGCGTATGAAAACTTCTCGAACAGAATTTCCTTATCGGGTTTTATCGTCGGGTACCCGCTCAGCAGACTGTTCATCATCGCGTCGGTCTCCGAGGTGTGGTCGAGGTAGGAATTGTACAGAAGATAATCGTCCTTGGCCTCGTGCTCCGACAAACCCGCGGGAAGGGGATATTTGTCGCTGTCAAACGACATGACCAACGCATTGTCGTACAGATGATGGTTGGCGAGCGCGATCATCTTCTGGTCTTTTTCGATGAATCTGATGTCGTTTCCGGCGTTGGCGAGGGACACGCCGGCATAGGTGGTGGAAAGGTCGACCGAGCCGAGCGGGAAATTGAAGCTCAACCCTCCGAAGATTTCCTGCGCCAAAACCTTGGTGGGAAGCTCCTCCAAGGTCTTGATGTCCGGATAATCTATCTGGTACATTTTCAAGAGCGCGTCATACAGTCCCATCCCCGTGATGTTCTCGAAGTTATAGAGGTACGCCGGGCCGGCTACCAGGATGTCCTTCGGATACTCCGAGGCGTATGTCTTGAAAAACTTTTCGATGGCGGCGTCGCCCCCGCCGGCCGAGGGACCGCCCGTACGAAGCAGGTGTTCGACCATCATCCTCCCCTCGTCAACCTCATAGCCGACGATGCGGTAGGTCACGTCGTTTTCGTCGTTGGCCACCATGAACTTGATGGTGGAAGCCCGGCCGGGATAATAAGAACCCACCCGCGTCAGGTATTCCTTCAAGGCGACGGATGAAGCCGCCCACCCCCCGGGCGTTTCGTGAACCTTCAACCTCGGTATCTGCATGATGCGGGTGAACAGATTCGCCGGGGCGTCATAGTGCGCTTCGACGGTCACCGCCTCAATCTCCGGGAGATTCTTCAGGGTTACGGTATTCGCGGTCTTGTTCACCTCGAATTCAAACGGGATGTCGGCGCAACCGTCAAAGGCGGCCTTCAAGCTAACCGTTTGAGTTCCCTGCAACTTACTGAAGTCAATGACGACGAATTGTTTGTCCTTGGAGATGCTGATGTCACAGATGGCCGCGCTCGTCGCGTCCACCGCCTCCACCGTCGTCCCGGGAAGCAGGCCCGTCTGCTGCCTCCCACTCTGAATAATAGGAATCTTGGCGGACAGCGTGAGCGGTTGCAGATTGATGATAAACGTCCACTGGATATCCCTGCCTCCGACCTCCGTGATCGTGTGGTATTGATCTTTCGGGGTCATCACGCCGCCGTTGTTATTCCAATCGCCGTTGGGGTTGTTTTCCCACGGCGCGTACAGCCCCTCGGCTCCATGGTGTCCCTGCGTCTTCAGCTCGTATGGGAACTTGAGGTTTTCCCGATTGACGTTCGTATCGCTGTCCTGCCCCGAGGTGACCGTCTTGTACTGTTCGAAGCCCACAGGCGGCGCTCCCATGGCGGGGTCGCTTTCCGTATAGATGAACACCTTTTTAAAAGGATTCCAGAGCTGCGACATGAGAGGCGTGCCGTCCAACGCGTCGTACATGACAAAGTCCCGGTGCTTGCTGTTAATGGTAACCGTAGACGTCTTGAACACGGGGATCAGACTCCCCTGGTATTTGATCTTTTGCGGATGCTTTTCGAGCTTGATCCTTTTGCCGTAGCCGGCTCCCGCCGCCTCCTGCGCTACAATACCAGGTTCCGCGTTGAACGTGACCCATGACCCGTCGCGGTTGCGCTGGAACATGCCCGGAACCTTATACAGCGTGAAAGGAAGCGAGCCGGCGATCGTCGAGCTGTAGGACAGGACATATTCATACACCGCACCGTCCTCAATCCGGTCGCCGGGAATATGGTAACGTATGTAGTTTGGTATCGTGCTGTCATAGAGTGTGCCCATCCACTCGGTATTGCTCGTAATCGCCTTGCCGTCGCTTTTGCGGAACGCGAAAATCGGCGTTATCACCGACTGCTTGGCCAGCAGTTTGATGGGGAACAGGAATTCGAATCCCTCGGACGTAGCCGCCAGCTTGAGCGCCGCGGGCGTCGTCGCGTCTACCTCCGCGGCGGCGGGCGTCGTCGCGTCTCCTTCTATGGCCGCGGGCGTCGTCGCGTCCTCACCCGCGTCTTCCTCTATGGCCGCGGGCGTCGTCGCGTCTCCTTCTATGGCCGAGGGCGTCGTCGCGTCCTCATCCGCGTCTCCCTCTGCGGTCTCGGGCGTCTCCGCGTCCTCCGCGTCCTCCGCGCCGTCCTCGTCGCCCCGCTCTGTTACAGATTCGCCGCTTTCGCCTTCATCTTCATCCGCTGCGCCGTCGGCGCCGTCCGAGTCCGGCGGCGTCTTAGGCTCCGGCGTCCGCGGCTCTTTCCCGTCCGCGTCGCCCTGCCCGGCGCTTCCCTCGCCCTCTTCGATTGCGGCGGCGCTGGCGGCTACGGGGACGTCCGTCCCGCGGCGATCCGCGCCGAGACCCGCTGCGGGAACGAGAAGCCCGAATATCAACATAAGGGACAGCGCCAGCGCAATCCCGCCGCCCAAGCGCTTCATCGCGCTGAAATAACCTCTGCTATTCTTGTTTTTCATGGCATTTGACCGACTTTCCGTGTGAGTTATTATCGCTAACGGTCAAACCCCTATAACAAAGCCTATCGCGCATGAACGCGCAAGTCAATAAACAAATACAACATTTCCATAATGTCGTATTGTGGAACGATATATGCGATTTGAATATGCGAAATCGGGGCGCTATAAGCGCCGTATGTCGCCGCCGCCGGGCGCGATACGACTCACCCGATCGTCACGATCGCGCGGTGATACGGCGTCGCCGCGCCCCCGTTCATTGCCCCGGCGTCTGTCACCCCGACGCCTGTGACCCCGACGCCTGTGACCGCGGCGCCTAAATATATAAATTCTTGCTGAAATACCGATCGCCGCGATCGGGAAGCACTACAACGATGTTACCCTCTCTGTAATCATTCCGCTCGATGAAAATTCTTGCGGCGGCGATTGCCGCTCCGGATGATGAACCGGCGATGATCCCTTCGCGGGCCGCCAACTCCCGCGCGGCCGGAAACGCGTCGTCGTCTGTTATCTTGACGACCTCGTCGACGAGTGAGACATCCATCGTGTCGGCGATGAATTCACCGCCGATGCCTTCAAGCTCGTAGTCGCCGTGTTCGCCGCCGCCGATGATAGAACCGACCGGATCAGCGAGAACCGCATACAGCCTCGGAATCCGTTCCTTGAGATACCGAGCCGTCCCGGAGAACGTGCCGCCGCTTCCGGCGCCTGCGACGAAGACATCCACCTTTCCTTCGGTATCCCGAAATATCTCCGGGCCTGTAGCGTCATAGTGCGCGCCGGGGTTTGCCTCGTCCGTGAACTGTTCGAGCGTAATCGCTCCAGGAGTTTTTGCCAATAGCTCCTCCGCCTTCTTGTTCGCTTCGAGCATTCCGCCCGCCCGCTTCGTGTTCACTATCTCCGCGCCGAACGCTCGCAACAGCGTCTGTTTTTCTTCCGAAAACTTGTCCGGCACGACGAATATTATCTTGTATCCTCTCTTCAACGACGCGAACGCGACGCCCAGCCCCGTATTGCCCGCCGTCGCGCATATGATGGTTCCTCCCGGTTTGAGATCCCCTCTCTTTTCCGCCGCCTCGATCATCGTAAGCCCTATCCTGTCCTTGACGCTGCCCGAAGGGTTCCAGAGTTCAAGTTTGGCGTACACGTTCACCGTTTCGGGAAAGCCGAAATTACCGAGTCGCACCAACGGGGTGTTACCTATCAGTGCTTCCATTGAGTTATAAAGCGCCATTATTATTCCTTTCTCTTTCTATCTATATCGCCCAGCGGATTGCGAACCTTGTCGCGAAGCGGTCGTCATCCGGACGAGGCGTCTATAGCGGCGGCGATATCCTCTATGAGGTCGTCCACATGCTCGATTCCTACGGACAGACGCACGAGTGCGTCCGTGATGCCCACCTTTTCACGTATGTCTATCGGTATCGAAGCGTGCGTCATTGAGGCCGGGTGACAGACGAGCGATTCGACACCGCCGAGGCTCTCCGCGAGATCGATCAGACGAAGCCCCGTGAAGAATTTCGCGACATCACGTCCTTCGTCGAGTTCGAACGTGACGATCGCGCCACCCGAAGTCGCTTGCGCGCGATGTATCTCGTAGCCCTCCGCCGTCGGAAGACCCGGATAGAAGAGGCGTTTTACGGCGGGATGGCTCTGGAGATACAGCGCGATCTTCTCGGCGTTTTCCGCGTGGCGCTCCATGCGGACGCCGAGCGTCTTGATGCTGCGTATGAGCAGAAACGAATCGAAGGGCTGCTGTATGCCCCCCGTCGCGTTCTGTATAAAATGAAGACGGTCCGCGAGTTCGGGGGTGTTCACGACGACGAGACCGGCAATCACGTCGCTGTGGCCACCGAGGTATTTGGTCGCGGAGTGCAGGGCGATGTCAGCGCCCAACTCGATGGGACGCTGAAAATACGGCGTCATGAAGGTGTTGTCCACTATCAGCAATGTGTTGTTCCGTTTTGCGACCTCCGCGAGAGCGCGGATATCGACGACGGTGAGCAAGGGGTTGGCGGGAGACTCTATGAGGATGGCTCTCACGTCATTCGTCAGCGCCGCTTCGAACGCCTCTATGCGGTCGCTGGCGACGATGTCATACCCGATCCCGAAACGCCGGAACACCTTGTCGAGCACGCGGAAGGTGCCGCCGTACACGTTGCTCGAGATCAGCACGCGGTCGCCGGCCGAAAACAGTGAGAACACGGCGGTGATTGCCGCCATGCCCGACGCGAACGCGAAGCCCGCGTACCCGTTCTCGAGTTCCGCTATCAGCGCTTCAAGCGCCTCGCGCGTCGGGTTGCCCGTGCGCGAATACTCGTATCCGCGGTCTTGGCCGAGCGCGTCCTGCTTGTAGGTTGACGTCAGAAAAATTGGCGTGTTCACCGCTCCCGTGTGGGAATCCCCGTATATCCCTCCGTGGATAAGCGCGGTTTCGACGTGTTTGTATTCAGCCATGTGCAGAACCTTCCTTTCGAGATATACCAGGGCGACTTTCTTGTTTTACCCGGAGCGATCTGGCCTGTTTACCTGACCTCAGATGCCGGCCGCGGCTGCCCGCACCTCCCCGCTCTCTATCGCGAGAATCTGATCGGCCCATTCCGCGGCCCAGTCGCGCAGTTCGTGTGAGTCGAGCGGCTGCGGTGTGTCGGACTCCGTGTGCGCCTCGACGCGTCGCGCGAGTTCTCGGTATATCTCCGCTTGCTTTGAATCCGGCGCGCCCTCGATCGTCGTTTTACCCGAAAGCTCGCTCTGCGTTACCGTGATCGAGCGCGGAACGTACTGCATGACCTGGGTCTTCGTCCGCGCGACAAAGTCGTCGATGATGGCCTTCTGATAGTCCGAGGTGATCGAGTTGGCGATGACGCCGCCGAGCAGCGCCCCGCCCCTTTTCGAATACTGTTTGATCCCCTTGAACAGATTGTTTGCGGCGTAGATCGCCATAAAATCCGACGACGATACGGTGAATACATGCTCCGCTATTCCCTCCCTGATAGGGACGGCGAAACCACCGCATACGACGTCCCCGAGTACATCGTATATCACGTAATCGAGTTCCAGCTCATCAAAGACTTTCTGCTGTTTCAGCAACTGCACGGCCGTGATGATGCCCCTGCCCGCGCAGCCTACACCGGGCGCCGGTCCCCCGGCCTCAACGCAGTATATCCCGTTGTATCCCTCAAAGATCGCGTCGCGCGCTTCCACCGTGCCCTTCTCGCGCAGCAGATCGAGGACGGTCGGTATGTACGAGCCGTCCCGCAGCGTATTCGTTGAATCCGCCTTCGGGTCACAGCCGAACTGCATGACCTTGTAACCCATATCGGAAAGCGCCGCGCTGAGATTCGACGTCGTCGTCGACTTCCCTATGCCCCCTTTCCCGTACACCGCTATCTGTTTGATTTTTTTGCTCACTCCTGTCTCCTCTCATCTCATGTCGCTACATTCTCTCATTCAGCGCCCCGCTCGACGCGATTTGACGCAAGATATTATCCAACGTTCCGTAACCTTCGAATACGCGCATCCCCCTCAACATCAGATATTCGGCGGCGCCGGGTCCGATCTTCGCCACGACTACGGCCTCGCAGTCGTTAAGGATATCCAGCACGGCGTCGAAAGCCGTCGCGCTGTGCCCTCCCTCCGAGCAGGCTCGCGTGACCGCGCGCGTTTCTCTGTAGTCGTACTCTCCGCCATCGACATCGTAGATACGGAACTGCTCCGCTCTGCCGAAATGCCGGTGTACGGTCAGCCCGTCCTCCGACGCCACGGCTATACGGCGCTTTTCATCTCCTGTTCGGGCCATACTCATCCGTGCGAAAACACCGTTTCAGCCCGTTCGCGGAACACCTCGGCCGCGTAGTCGCTGACTCCGGGTATGCCTATCGCATCCGCGCGGCAATGTTGGCAATGCCGGAACACATCGATATACTTCTCCGCTTCCCTTCGGGCGAGATCTATTTCCTCGCAGGACGGTTCTCTGAAATCCACAAACACGTACTGCGGTATGAGCGGTATGATGTTATACAGCATCGCACCGGCCGACGCGACCGTCTCCGCGACTTCTTTGATATGCGCGCCGTTGACTCCCGGTATCAGCACGGTGTTCACCTTTATCACGGTTCCCGCTTTGGCCATCGCGCGGATGCCCGCGAGTTGGTTTTCTATGAGGATGCGCGCCCCTTCGTTCCCCTCGTACCTGACGCCTCTGTAAGATACGGACAGGACTATGCGCGATAGTATGTCGGGATCCACGGCGTTTACGGTCACGGTGAGCGTGTCTATGCCGAGTTCGATGAGTTCGTCCGCGCGCTCATTCAGCAAAAGGCCATTCGTGCTAATGCACTTCAAGAGTGCGGGATGCGCGCGGCCGACCGCGCGCAACGACTCAAACATCCCGTCGCCTACGAGACTGTCTCCCGGCCCCGCGACGCCGACGACGGACAGCTCGCCGCATACGCGAAGTGTCGCGTCCACCTGCCCGACCGCCTCGGCGGGTTTCAGTATCGCGGAAGAAACGCCGGGGCGGTTTTCGTCGCCGTTCAACGAGCGTCTGCAAAAACCGCATTCTATGTTGCAGGCGGGGCATACGGGCAGATGTATCCTCGCCTTGTTACCGGGTGAGCCGAAACAAGGGTGCTGTGATCTGATCCTGTTGATATTCCTCTCCGCACTTTTTTTCAATCTCAGTTCCGTGACACTATACCTACGGGTTCTGCCAACAACGCAGACCGACAAAAAGACCGACGCGCCGCGCAATATTTAGTTGCCGGAGCAATAAGATCATCTCGTCTTGAGTTTTTCCGTCTTCTCTATCAGAACGACCTTCCCGTCCTGTATGGATATCGTTACGGAACCATATCTAATCGTTTTGATGTACTCAAGCAAAATATGAAAATGATTCTCTGAAATCTTTTCGTTGAGCGCGTCCATACTGTCAGCTAATCTCTCCGCCTCCATAGCAACATCCCTTCCACTTCAATATCTTATTTAACATATATGTTTTAAATGTTATATTATTATTGCATGATTCGGCGGAGATGTCAATAACAATTTTTGTGAGGGGCGTCTGGCGCAATGGCGTCAATGGGGGTTTTGTTATAGAATGATATAATTCTAAGGAAATTGAAATCAAGGATACAGACAGATACAGCGGTAAGTATTCAAGAGTAGGACTTTGGAAGAGTGGATAGAAGATTAGATTTCAATTTTTAATTGTACAAACCGCGTAAGTCATGTACATGGGGTTTTTGGAACCCACGGGACCTTGAAAATTTCATAACAGTACGAAGAAACGGGTCATAAGAGACAGCAAAGGATCGCACTGCCGTACATAAAGAGCCGCATGGCATAGAGTTCCCCCCTCCCCACGAAAGGGGCGAGGGAAAGGGCTATGCGATTGTCACGTTTTCAGCAGATCAAGCGAGCGGACATTTGCAGCCTGCCCGAGTTAATGTGTCTCGGCACAGGCAATTGCCTGCCGCACTTGGGGCAGACAAATGGTTTCCTGTGCGGGTCAGGAGCGCGAATCGGCGCCGGTGAGCGCATCAACCTGCGGCAGCGGCCTATACGTTTCGTCTTGTCACGGTTGTTAAGGATGCCGTAGTGTCTGATTTTCATAAAGCGCTTAGGCAGAATATGAAGCAGGAAGCGCCTAATGAACTCGAGAACGTCAAGCGTCATTTGTTTTTCGTGCCCACCGTTCTTGTTATCCTTGTAGGAGAAGGTCACGGTACGCGCATCTTTATCGAAGCGTATGATGCGTTTATCGGAGATACAGACGCGGTTTGCATATCTTGCGAGGTACATCACGGCATTGTCGGCGCGCTCCATTGGTTTTTCAAGATGACACGAGAAATCTTTGGCATAAAGCGCGGCTTTGAGAGCGTAAGGCAATTGCTCTTTACGATCCAGCGCATGAATGAAGATACCGCGGAAGAGTTTCGAGAGAACCCGGACGGGAACGAGGAAGTCTTTGTCCGAGACGTCCACGAAACGGAGTCCTCCGTCGGCAAGCCCTCCGGCGGTGATGATGACATGAAGATGCGGATGGAACTGTAAGGTCTGCCCCCAGGTATGCAGCACAGCGGTCATTCCGGGGACGGCGCCGAGATATTTTTTATCGGCGCAGAGTTTAAGCAGAGATCGTGAGGCGGCCTCAAACAGCGCGTCGTACGCCGCTTTCTGATGCCCTAAGATGAAGCCGTTGAGTATGTCGGGCAGAGTGAACACGACATGATAGTATTTGACGGGAAGGGAAGAGGCGAGTTGCTTTTCCGCCCATCTCGCGTTGTTTATGCCCTGACATACGGGGCAGTGACGGTCGCGGCAAGAGTGGTACACATAAGAAGTATGTCCGCACCCGCAGTAAAATACGGCAGCGCCGAGCGCGGGAGTGCGGCATGAACGTATATGGTTCATCGCTTTGACCATAGCATAGTGAGGATTGAAAGTTTCGATAAATTCATCCGCGTACGAAGAGAAGATATCGTGTATACTACTCTTCAAGGGAATCACCTCCCGCTCTGTCGAGAGGACTCACCAGCTGAGAGAAATGCTTCGTCGTAAGATGAGTGTATATGCAGGTGGATTTGATTGATTTATGGCCAAGAAGGATTTGGATCGTCCGCAGGTCAACGCCACTGTCGAGCAAATGTGTAGCGAAGCAGTGCCTGAGTGTATGGATCGTGATTCTCTTGCTTTCTTTGGGGAAAAGGCGTGTGTACTCGCGTTTGAATGCTAATTGCGAATGTTGCGGATTAGCTTTCATATCGTCATCATGGCGTCGAGGAAACAGATAAGCCCCCTTAGGCCGAAAAGCCTTGTAGTATTTGCGAAGGATGGTCAGAGAGTATATGGACAGGATGGAATAGCGTTGTTTGTGGCCTTTGCCGTCCCGCACGAACACCCGCATATTTGTTGAATCAATGTCGCCGGTGCGAACGGACAAAGCCTCGGAAATCCTGAGTCCTGACCCGTAGCATAATGAGAGTATTGCTCGGTGTTTAAGGCATAAGGCTGACAGGACAAGAACGATTCTATCCTGCGATATGATATCCGGGAGCGGCCGGGAGAGTTTATGTTTCGGCAACGCATAAGGCGACAGGTCACGTCCCATGACGCACTGATTGAAGAAATAGTATGCGGCGCGGCAGACGTTCAGGCTTTGCGGACTTCTCTTAAGGACGGATTTTAAGCGGAGCAGGTAAGATTTCATTTCTTCGATTGTGATGTCTGCTATATCCTTGGAGAAGAAGTCGGCAATTCTTCTCAGCTGACACCGATAATTCTTGAACGTTTGATAACTGTACCCGTGTAGGTCGATCTCACGCTTCAAGGCTTCATCGTACTGGAATGGAATCGTTTTGAACATGGTAATACCTCCTCGTGTTCAAGATAAGTAA
>JAISZM010000057.1 GCA_031269205.1 Eubacteriales Family XIII. Incertae Sedis bacterium
AACATCTTCGGCGATGGAATCAACTCCTACCTCGATCCGAGTCAGCGGAAGCTCCCGTCTCTGCGCAAGTTTAAGAGATATCTTCTAAGAGAGGAGTTGCAATACGGGGGAGGGGCTTCATGACGAACATTCTCCCCGATACGTTGGTCAGCATTCGCGGTTTGCAGGTCAACATCATGAGCGCGAAGGGCGCGGTTCACGCCGTGCGCGGAGCCGACATGGACATCTTTCAGGGTGAGATATGCGGACTCGTCGGAGAAAGCGGCTGCGGCAAGACGATCACGGCGAAGTCCGTCATGCGTCTCAACCCGGAGGATCGGCTCGTCTATCGCGGCGGCATCGAGTACGAAGGCCGCGATCTTCTGACGCTCACGGAACGAGAGATGTGCGAGGTGAGAGGGAAACACATCTCCATGATCTTTCAGGATCCGACGCTGGCTCTCGACCCGCTTCAGCCGGTCGGAAAACAGATCGAAGAAGTTTATCGCATCGGCGGGCTATCGCGCGGCGAGGCGGAAGAAAAGACGCTCGCTATGCTGTCGGACGTGGGAATCCACCCGCCGGAGGAACGTCGCCGCGCCTACCCCTTTGAGATGAGCGGAGGCCAACTACAGCGCGTCATGATCGCGATCGCGCTGGCGGCCGGCCCAAAACTGCTCATAGCGGATGAACCCACCACGGCGCTCGACGTGACGGTGCAGGATCAGATACTGGAGCTGTTAAAGGATATCCGCGACAAACGCGGGACATCCGTATTCATCATCACGCACGACTTCGGCGTCATAGCCGAGATAGCGGATCGCGTCGCCGTCATGTACGCGGGGCGCATCGTCGAAACCGGCGAGGTCACGGAGATATTCGACGACGCGCGGCATCCCTACACGCGCGACTTGATCGCGTCCATCCCGCGGGCGGGGAACGACCATCCCGTGTCGATACCGGGCGCGCCGCCGGATCTGCGCGAAGTGATCGTCGGCTGCCCTTACGCGCCGCGTTGCGGGTACGCGGAAGCGAAGTGCGAAGAAAGTTTCCCTGAGGCTCGCGTGCTTACGGGGACGCATCGCTTTCACTGCGTTCTGGATATTCCGGAGGCCCGGATATGAGCGCGTCACTGTTTGAGATAAGAAATCTCTCCAAGCATTTCTCGCTGGGGACGAAGAGGACGGGCGGCGTTCGCAGGGAACTCGTGCTGAAGGCCGTGGACGACCTGACGTTTGACATAAGGGAAGGCGAATGTTTCGGCGTCGTCGGGGAGAGCGGTTCGGGCAAGTCCACTCTCGGCAGGCTGATCCTCAATCTGCTGACGCCTACGTCCGGCGAAGTGCGCTACTCCGGTTTCAAGGGCGACGCCAAAAGCGTCTCCGCCTCAGCGTCCGACTCAACCGGGTACGGCGACATTTCCGCGCTCGCGCCCGCTTCGCACGAGATGAAACTCCTGCGCCGCGACATGCAGATGATATTTCAAAATCCACGCTCGTCGTTCAATCCCAAGACGCCCATCCGCGCGGGACTGCGCGACGTGGCGCGGTTTTACGGACTAACGGGCGAGCGGGCGGACATGAAGATCGAAGAGCTTTTCGCGCTGACGGGACTCGGTCGCGACATCTTCGGACACCGCGGGGACGAACTCTCCGGCGGACAACTGCAGAGGCTCGCTATCGTGCGCGCGTTGATCCCATCGCCCAAGTTTATCATGGCGGACGAGGCCGTGTCGGCGCTCGATGTGTCGGTGCGCGCGCAGATACTCGGACTGTTTCGTGAAATGAAGGAGCGACTGGGACTGACGATCATGTTTGTGTCGCATGACTTGACCGTCGTGGAATATATCTGTGACCGTGTGATAGTGCTTTATCTTGGCGCCATCATGGAAATCGCGTCCGCCCGGGATATCTTCAGCGCCCCGAAACATCCGTATACGAGGTCGTTGCTTGCGGCTAAACCACGCGGCAGACCCGGCGAGGAAAAGAAATACGAGAGGCCGGAAGGGGAGATCCCCAGCGCGGTGGATCTGCCGCCGGGCTGTCGTTTTTACGGCAGATGCAGGGAACGTATACCCGGGGTCTGCGACACGGCGGAGCCGGAGGCCCACGACGTATCGGGCGCGCCAGGTGGCCACCTGGTGGCCTGCCACCTCTATCGGTAAAATGGACGAACGAATGAAACCGAATATGCACAAATGTTACAATAGAAACGACTATTACCGGGGTAATAAGGAGGATGACGAATGAAGACAATCGACAGAGAGCGGGCCATTCGCCTGCTGACCGAATTCAACGCGGTGAACGGGGTCTCGGGCGACGAAGGCCGGGTGGCCGATCTGCTCGAAAAATACCTCGCACCCATCACGGACGAGATATCGCGCGACGTCATCGGCAACATCGTCTTCGTGAAAAACGGCAGAGACCCCGACGTCAGGGTCATGCTGTCCGCGCACATGGACGAGATAGGATTCATGGTGAGCGACATCGACGACAAGGGCTACGTGTCTCTGGTTCCGGTCGGCTACCATATCGCGAACATTCTCGTCAACCAGAACATCACGATACGCACGGACAGAGGAGATGTGCCGGGCGTGATCGGAGCCGGCAAGCCCATCCACGAATTGCTGACGGATCCGAAGGGTTCGAAGCCGTTTGAATGGAGCGACATACGCGTGGACGTCGGGGCGAAGAGCGCCGAGGAAGCGAGCGCTCTCGGCGTCAGGCCGGGGGACTTCGCGAACATGGAGAAGGAGAGCCGCGTCCTGAACGGCAAGCTCTTCAGCGGCAAAGCCGTGGACAACCGCGCGGGTCTCGTCTGTATGTTGCTCGCGATGGAACTAATTGCGGATGAGGTTCCCGGCGCGCAGATTCATGCCTGCGGGACAGTGCAGGAAGAGATAGGCCTGAAGGGCGCCGAGGTGCTCGTGCGCGGCGTCAAACCCGACTACGCCATATGTATCGACGGCGGCATCGGCAGTATCTCCGGCGAACTGGACGATAAAGCCCGCCGTTTTTATCTCGGAAAAGGTCCCGGCATCGAACTGTATGACTGGTGTACCGACACCTGCGCGGGGAATATCGTACCCAAGCAGATGGTGCGCGCTCTCGAAGCCGCAGCCGAGAAAGAAGGCGTCCCCTATCAATACTCCATCATGATAGACGGCGGCACGGACGCCTGCGCCATCATGTACGGCAACCACGGCGTTCTGACGGGCGGCATCTCCCTGCCGATGAAAAATCTGCACACGACGATCGGACTCGTCGATATAGACGACGTGACGAACGGCGCCGTGCTGCTCGCCCGGTATCTGCTCGATTTGGATGTGACGCGGTGACCGGTTCGCAAGGGCGAATCAACCGTTTTCATACAATCAGATGAATCAACGATGTAACAGGAACGGAGGAATGAAATGAAGAAAAAGTTTATGAGAAAAATGACGGCGGCGCTCATCGTCGCGCTGGTCGCGGCCCTTTTGGCCGCTTGCGGTGGCGGAGGCGGCGGAGGCGGCCAAGACGCGGACGGCGGCGGCGAAGCCACCGCGTCGGATACGCTGAATATCGGACTGCCGAACGAGCTCTCGAGCATCGACTCCGCGTTCGCTTACGACTTCACGACGAACCCCGTCGTCACGAACATCTCGGAAGGACTGCTCAGGATAGACGAGAACGACGAACTGCAGCCTCTCATCGCTGAAAGCTGGGAAGAGGTGGACAGCACGACCTACGTCTACAACATCAGAAGTGACGTGACCTTTTCGGACGGCTCGCCCCTGACCATCGGGGACGTGATGTTCTCGCTGAAGCGTTACGGCGAGCCCGATCTGGCGTCGTATCTCAGCTGGATGTACGACAATGTTGAGTCGATAGAGCAGACGGACGACTGGCAGGTGACCGTCAAGCTGAAGGCGCCCGACGCGTTCTGGAAGTACGTACCCTCCACGACGGCCGGCCACGTCCACAAGCAGGAGGCGGTCGAAGCCGCCGGCGAGGATTACGGAACGGTCAACAGCTTCCCCGTGGCGACGGGTCCCTATCCGGCGGAGAGCTGGGACGCGGGCGGCAATCTGACGCTCGCCTACAACCCCGAATACTGGGGCGCGGCGGAACTCGGCGAGAACGGGCCGGACGTGAAGAAGATCGTTGTTCAGCTGATACCCGAGGATACGACGCGCGCGCTCGCGGCGCAGAGCGGCCAGATCGATATCGATTTCGCCACGCCGGCAGAACTGATCCAGGAGATAGAGGAAAGCGAGACGGCGTCCATCATCGGCCCGGCCTGTCCGGGTATCCGCTACCTCGCGTACAACTGTCAGAAGGCGCCGTTCGACGACGTCAACGTGCGGCGCGCGGTCGCTTCCGCCATAGATATCGCGTCGCTTCAGGAGAGCTTCGTCAAGGAGCTAGGCTCGGCCACCAACTATACGATGATTCCCGAAGTGCTGTTCCTCTATGACCCGGAGAAATGGGAGACCTTCGTGGAGAATGCCCCGAAATACGAGTACGACCTCGAACAAGCGAAGAGCTACCTCGCGGCCTCCGCCTATCCCGACGGCTTTGACTGCAAACTGCTCGTCGACGAATACACGCTGTCGAACAATCTGAGCCTTTCCATACAGGCGACCCTCAAGGAGATAGGGATCAATGTCGAGATAGACAAGCGCGCCAACGAGGAAGTGACAGGCATCCAGTTCGGCGAAGGAATCGTTGACGGCGTGCGTCCTTTCGACTTCGGTTACTTTGAATGGGTGTCCGACTTTCCGGATCCCGCCGGCGTTCTGAACCCGTTGCTCATCTCGTCAAACGGCGAGGAAGGCGGATCGAACTCGGCGGCCTATGCCAACGAGAAGGTGGACGAACTGCTGCAGAAGCAGATAGAGTCGGTAGACCAGTCCGAGCGGGTGGATCTCATCATAGAGGCCGAAAACATCGTGCAGGACGAGCAGCCCTACTACGTCCTGTACCAGAAGCAGTGGGTGTTCACGGCGGCGAACCGCATCAAGAACGCGGAAAACGTGCTGAACACCTCATACATATGGAACTTC
>JAISZM010000085.1 GCA_031269205.1 Eubacteriales Family XIII. Incertae Sedis bacterium
TCGTCGTCAGCGGTTGCCTGTCGCAGCGCTACCCCGACGAAATATTCGAGGAGATCCCCGAGGCGGTCGCCGTCATAGGCGTGAACGAATACGGCGCGCTGCCCGGCATCATAAAACGCATCACGGACGGTTCGCCGCGCATCATGAGGGTCGGCGGCGAACCGGGCGTACTCACGGGCGAACGCAAACTTCTGACGCCCGGCGCGACGGCCTACCTGAAGGTCGCCGAGGGCTGCGACAACCGCTGCGCCTACTGCGCCATACCCATGATACGCGGACCGTACCGCAGCGTACCGAAGGAAACGCTCGCCCTTGAAGCGGCGCGCCTGTCGGCCTCGGGCGTGCGGGAACTCGTCCTCATCGCGCAGGACGTGAGCGCCTACGGCTCGGATATATATGGACGCCCGGCGCTCGCGGAACTGCTCGACGAACTCGCGGAGCTTGCCTCCGCAAGCGCCCCCACGTGGATACGCCTCATGTACTGTTACGAGGAGCGCGTCACGGACGAACTGCTCGAAGCGATAGCGCGTCACGATAACGTCTGCAAGTACATCGACATCCCGCTCCAGCACATCTCGGGCGGCGTGCTCGCGCGCATGAGCCGCAGGTCGACGCGGAGCGGCATAGAAGAGACTCTGGCAAAACTGCGCGCGGCTGTCCCCGGCATAGCGATACGCACCACCTTCATGACGGGCTTCCCGGGGGAAACGGAGGACGACTTTTCCGAACTCATGGATTTCGCCGCTGAGCAGAGATTCGAGCGCCTCGGCGTGTTCGCCTACTCACCCGAAGAAGGTACGCGAGCGGTGGACATGCCGGATCAGGTGCCGCGCGAGGTAGCAGAGGAACGACGCGACGTCCTCATGAGACAGCAGATCGACATCTCCCTCGAAGCGAACAGGCGGTTCATCGGCCGCGAACTGACCACGCTCACGGAGGAGAGCGAAGACGAGACGACCTTCATCGGCCGTACGGAGTACGACGCGCCCGAGATAGACGGCTCGGTCATCTTCTCGTCGCCCGAGCCGATCAGCCCCGGAACCTTCGCGCGTGTAAGGATAACGGACGCGATGGACTACGACCTCGTGGGGGAAGCGGTGTGACAGGAACGAGCGGGGACGCGACATCCGTCGCCGCGGCCCTTGCAATCGCGCGCGTATCTCCCGTATGCTATATACTATACCGATAGATAGAAACGAAGGAGCGATGATGAATCTGCCCAACTTCCTGACCGTCATACGCATGGGACTCGTGCCCGTGTTCATTGTTTTTTATTACAAGGGAATAGGCCTCGGCTATCCTATGGAAGCGCTGCTCAGTTCGCAGTTCCCCGCGCCCGGCGGAGTGGATGTTCTGGGCGAGCTGGTGTACGCGCCGTTCAGCCTCGGGTTCGCCATCGCGGCGCTTGTCGTATTCGTCGTGGCCGCGCTCACGGACGCGGCCGACGGCCACATCGCGCGCAAACATGGACTCATCACGAACTTCGGCAAGCTCATGGATCCGCTCGCGGATAAGGTGCTGACGATGGCGGCCTTTATATGCTTCGTCGACACGGGGCTGATTCCCGCGTGGCCGGTCGTCGTCATCATCGCGCGCGAATTTCTCGTGACAGGGCTTCGCGGCGTCGCCGCGTCCGATGGCGTGGTCATCGCCGCGGGACTGTCCGGCAAACTGAAAACAGTGTTACAGATGGGAGCGATAGCCCTGTTCCTTCTGGGCAAGCCCCTGTTGGCGATTGCGCACGTTCCGACCCTTGGGGGCGTAATATTGACAGTTGCGACCGTATGCTTTTGGGTCGCTCTCGCCGTCACCGTCCTGTCCGGCGCCGAGTACCTGTGGAAGTGCCGCAAGCTACTGAACATGAAATAATGAAGATACTGCTCAAGGGTACAATTGAAACTACTCAAACGTCGCGTCAGTTTTGTTCAGGCCGGGCTCTGAGGGTGATTTTGGCTCACCGGAGCGTACTTTGAAGTACGTGAGGAAGCAAAAATTGGAATCAGGTTCCGGTATGGGCAAAAATGGCGTGGCGTTTGAGTAGTAACCAATGAAAGGACTCGGATGAACACGTCGGTCATAGCCGTGGGTACGGAGCTGCTCTTCGGGCAGGTCATCAACACAAACGCCGCCTACCTCTCGCGCGAGCTTCAAACGCTCGGATTCAACGTGCTCTACCATTACACGGTCGGCGACAACCCCGCGAGACTCAGGGCCACGCTCGGACGCGCTCTTGCCGATACGGATATCATCGTAACCTCGGGTGGACTCGGGCCGACGCAGGACGACCTGACGAAGGAGATAATCGCGGAGACCATGGGTACGCGCCTCGTCTGCGACGAGAGGGCGCTTGCGGAGATAGAGAGCCTCTTCAAAAGGCTCGGGCGCGGCATGACGGACAACAACCGCAAGCAGGCCATGATGCCCGACGGGGCGACCGTCTTCTACAACCCGCGCGGCACGGCGCCCGGCTTCGCCCTCAAGCGGGACGACAAGACGGTCATAGCCCTGCCTGGGCCGCCGGCCGAGCTCACGGCCATGTTCGAGACGAGCGCCTTGCCCTATCTCGAGAGGATGACCGATTCGGTCATCCGTCATAGGACGCTGAGATTCTACGGCATAGGCGAGTCGCAACTCGAGACCGACCTGCGTTCGCTGATAGACGGCCAGACCGATCCCACCTTCGCCACTTACGCGAAGGAGGGCGAGTGTTCCCTGCGCGTCGCGTCGAAGAGACGGACGCGCGAAGAAGCCGATGCGGTCGTGGAGCGCGCCGTGCGGGAAGTCATTTCGATGGTTGGCGACCACCTGTACAGCGACAAAGACGAGGAACTGCGGACGGTCGCGGCTCGCCTTCTCATCGAGAGCGGCTTGACGCTCGCCGTCGCCGAGTCGTGTACGGGCGGTCTCTTCGCCTCCGAACTCGTGTCGTACCCCGGCATATCGGAGGTTTTCGACCGCGGCTACGTAACGTACAGCAACGAGGCGAAGACAGAAGAACTCGGCGTCGATCCCGCGCTCATTGAAAGGTACGGAGCCGTCTCGGAAGATGTGGCCGTCGCGATGGCCGAGGGCGCGCGCGAAGCGGCGGGCGTGGACATCGGGGTATCCGTCACAGGGGTCGCGGGTCCGGACGGTGGCACGGAGGAAAAGCCTGTCGGCCTCGCGTGGATGGCGCTCGCCGACGCGAGCGGCGCGTACGCGCGCAGGCATATGAGCATCAACAGGGGTAGAAACAGCAATCGCCGCGTTACGACGCTCGCTATGCTCGATCTGTTGTACAGATACCTCAAAGATGCTTGATCCGATCTCCCTCTGCTACCTTGGGAAATTTCAAAGGCGGAAGAGGGGACGAGGCAGATGTAAATAAATACAAACACTTATCATTATCATTACCGCAACCACGAATATTATTTAATGTAAACTATTGACATGCGTGAATTCCCGTGTTAGAATGAGTGATAGTAGAGGGACGCGGAGACGGTGCAATGCGTCATTATTGTTACAAATGGGTAATTGTATTGACCGGGCGCACGCTGCCGGGTATTATATAAAAGAACATAGGTTTTGAGAGGGTTTGCTCTGCCGCTTGAACTCATCATGCGATCGGCGGAGCAACGAGAGCGAAAGGAACGACGATATGGCAAGCGTAAAAGGCGCGGTCGAGAGAGTGACCGTTGTGGTCGACAAGGAAGCGAAGGAAAAGGCGTTGCAGGAAGCGCTGAATCAGATTGAGCGTAGTTTCGGCAAGGGTTCCATCATGAGACTCGGCGACGAGAACGCGATGGCCGGGGTCGAGGCCATCTCGACGAGTTCCGTCAGCCTCGATCTAGCTACGGGCATCGGCGGCGTTCCGCGCGGGCGCATCGTCGAGATATACGGACCCGAATCCTCCGGCAAGACGACGCTCACGCTCCACATCATAGCCGAGGCGCAGAAGGCGGGGGGTAAGGCCGCGTTCATAGACGCGGAGCACGCCCTCGACCCCGTGTACGCGGGCAAACTCGGAGTCAATGTCGACGAGCTTCTCGTGTCACAGCCCGATACCGGCGAGCAGGCTCTCGAAATATGCGAGGTGCTCGTGCGCAGCGGAGCGATAGACATCGTCGTCATAGACTCCGTGGCCGCCCTCGTGCCCAAGGCAGAGATACAGGGGGATATGGGCGACTCTCACGTCGGGCTTCACGCGAGGCTCATGTCGCAAGCCCTGCGAAAACTGGCGGGCGCCATCAGCCGCTCGAACACGTGCGCCATCTTTATCAACCAGTTGCGCGAAAAGGTCGGCGTCATATACGGCAGTCCAGAGGTCACGACGGGCGGGAGGGCGCTGAAATTCTACTCCAGTATGCGCATTGACATCAGGCGCATCGAGTCCATCAAGTCGGGGGATCAGGTCATAGGCAACCGTACGCGCGCGAAGATAGTCAAGAACAAGGTCGCCCCGCCATTCAAACAGGCCGAGTTCGACATCATGTACGGCGAAGGCATATCGAAGCTCGGCGATCTCATCGACTGTGCGGCGGCAGAGAAGGTCGTCGAGAAAGCGGGAAGTTGGTACAGCTTCGACGGCGATCGCATAGGCCAGGGCAGGGAGAACGTCAAATCCTTCCTGAAGGAGCGTCCAGATATCGCGGAGCGGATAGAAAAACTCCTGACGGACAAGATCGCCGAAAAACACAGGATGGAGGACGGGGACGCGGCGGCGCGGGACGCGTCCGGGTTCCCTCCCGCGACGGCCGCGCTCGCGAGCGCGCCCGCGGTATATGCGGCAAGCGACGACTTGGCGGTAGACGCAGACGGGGTAGTGCTCGAATAGGGGTCGGATGGTGCTTAACAGACACGTATATACAGAGGTGAAGCACGAAAGTGCAAACAGCGACAAATCAATGTCATTGTAACGGTGTCAAAACAAAATTATCGAAAAAAAGGACTGGACAACATATTCTGAAAGGTGTATGCTATTCTT
>JAISZM010000137.1 GCA_031269205.1 Eubacteriales Family XIII. Incertae Sedis bacterium
TTTTTTTCGATAATTTTGTTTTGACACCGTTACAATGACATTGATTTGTCGCTGTTTGCACTTTCGTGCTTCACCTCTGCATTGCAACAGGATTTTTGACCGTAACGTCTGCCGTCTCGTTGTGCTTTGTATTTGGAGCCGTTGAATTCCGGAACATGAATTGATACAATTAAATCAGGATATGTTTGATGATGCGTGTGTGCCGCGGAGAATGAAAATGTTTAATGAGAGCGTTGCGACGATGATAAAAATCCAGCCTGACACCCCTACTGCAATACGAACGTCAGCTGCACGGGGTTGTGATCCGAGGCTTGATAGTCTGTTTCTATGTTCTCCGCCGAAGCGGTTACGTCGTCCGATACTATCCAGCCATCTAGGATGGTTTCGTAGCTGACGCCGGGCGTCCACGGGATGCTTGTGTCGCGGCAGGTGGCTATGATGTCCGCGTTGTCCGCCGTGATGAGTGTGAAGCCCTCGGGCAGGGCGCTCTCATCGAAGGGTTTCGCCCACGCGGGTATCGCCATGCGGCCGGTGAAGGCGTCGATGCTGCCGGGGAAACTCTGGTTCCAGTCGCCGCCGGCTATAACCCAATTTCCCTTTGCCCTCTCCTCCGCCATATAGTCCGCCAGTTTCTTCATCTGCTCCCCGCGCATCTTCTCGCCGGCGTCGTAGGCCGACAGATGGACGTTGATAAGCACGACCTCGCTTCCCGCGCTTCCGGAATCTACGGTTCCTTCGCCGCTCTGCGCCTCGGAGTTCCCGGAATCTTCCGCGCCCGAACCCCCGACGGGCAGCCTCGCGACCGTAAAACAGCGATCGATGTCTGTTATCCTTCCGAAGAAGGACTCATCTATCGGCAGGCTGACGCGCTCCGCCGCGTTCACCCGGTAGCGACTGTATGTCGCTATGCCCGAATCGTTGACGGCTCCCATCGGGCGCGTGGGCGGCCAGAGCAGCCAGCCCGAGTGAAAATTCCCGGCGTAGATTTCCGCCAGGGAACCGCCGCTTTCACCTTCCCCGCCGAGGCGTTCGCCGAACGCGTCGCTCATCATGTGTAGCTGGTTGATCTTATAGCTGCGCGAGGCGTTTTTGTCGACCTCCTGAAACAGCGCGATGTCGGGGTTCTGTTCTATCGCGGCGTCTATGGCGGCGCCGACGTTTTTCTTCACGGAATCCTCGCTCTCGGCGCGGCTCATAAGCCCCTTCACCTTATCGCCGCGGGCGGTCGTGCTTTCCTCCATGAAATAAGAAAACGCGTGATCATACGCGCCAAATCCGATGTTGTAGGTGAGAGCCTTGTAGGTGATTCCCGTCCGCATCACCGCCATGCTTCCGGCCGATTCGCCGCCTTCCCCGCTCCCCGATCCGAACTCCGCCGACGCGTCCTCTTCTCCCTCGCCTCCCGCTCCGGGCTCGGCCTGGCCGCTGTGAATCTCTGTCACGGTCAGCGCTTCATTATCGGGAATACGCGCGGATTTTACATACAGATAGATAAGGTAGCCGCCGAGAATGGCGACCACGGTCACGACGACCGCGACGATCATAATGATGATTCTCCTGAGTATAAACAAAGCGTCCTACCTCCGGTCAGCCTTGCGGAAACCTCCGACTCAGTATTTCGATTCGTCGTCCTTCCACATATCGTTTGTTTCAGGCGCCACCGCGAAGGGATGAGCAAACCCCGCCATGTCGGCGGACGCGGACTCGAAAGAGGCATCGAACCCGACCTCGGGAGCGTCGGCGACTGTCGGAGCGACCTCGAAAGCGTCGGGAGCTATCGGCGCGACCTCGAAAGCGTCGGGAATTATCGGCGCGACCTTGAAAGCGTCGGGAATTATCGGCGCGAACTCAACCCCGGCCGAGGAAACGGGCGCGCTTCCGACCGCGTCCACGGGCGTGCTTCCGACCGCGTACGAGTGCGACGCCTCCGCGAAAATCTCCGCGTCTTCATCCACTTTGAAGCGCCCGACAAGGTCGATCAGCGCGTCCGTCTGGGAACTCATCTGCTCCGTAGCGGCCGCGCTCTCCTCAGCGGTGGCGCTGTTTTGGTGCACCACGCTCGTCAACTGCTCAAAGCCTTTGTTGATCGCTTTGATAGCTTCGTTCTGCTCAGCTGTCGACGTAGCGATGTTCTTCAGTATCCACGTGTTATCGCTCACGCTGTTCATGATCTTGTTCAGATATTCGGACGTGTCCTTGACTATGTCCATGCCCATGCCCGACTTAGCCATCGTGTCGGCGATGAGTTCGTTCGTGTCTTCGGCGGCGGACGCGCTTTTCGTCGCGAGATTTCTGACCTCGTCCGCGACCACCGCAAATCCTCTGCCGTGTTGTCCCGCGCGCGCCGCCTCTACCGCGGCGTTCAACGAGAGTATGTTCGTCTGGAAGGCGATGTCGTCTATCGCTTTCATGACGGCGCTGATGGACTGACTCGCAGCGTTGATTTCGTCCATCGCCTGCGTCATCTTGTCCATGCTGTCGCGGCCTTCCTCGGCGCTGCTCCATATCGCGGTGGATATGTCCGACGCCTCCTTCGAACGCGCCGTGTTGTCCTCGGTCTGAGTCGAAACTTCTCTGATCGTGTTCATGAGAGTTTCCATCGTCGCCGTCTGTTCCATCGTGGACTGAGCGAGGGATTGCGCGCCTTGGGATATCTGCGATATGCCCGTACTCAACTGATCCGCGGCGACGCGTACCTCGCGCGCCAAAGCGTTCAGATTGCTCACCAGCGTATTGGTCGCGTTCGCGAGCGTGTCGTTCTCCGACACCGCGGGGGCGAACCTCGTCAGGTCGCCCGTGGCCGCCACCTCGAGCGCCGCGACCTTGTCCAAAATCCCGTCCATCATCCGGGCGAACCCGCGCGAGAGCCGGCCCGTCTCGTCGTGGTACGCGCCGTCGTCGCGAATCTCCTGTTTTATCTCATCGGATAAATCCAAATCTCCGGTCTCTCCGACCTGTTCTACGACGGTGAGGATTCTCTCTATCGGCAGCCTGATAGATCGCGATATCTGAATCGCGAAAATGAGCGCCAGAATCACGCCGACGGCGAAAATGCCGAGCATGACGCACGAGGTAAAGAGTATGTGCTGTTGGCTCGCGGCTATGATCTCTTCGTTCGTGGCGTCGCCCGTGAGCAACCCGTCACGCGTACGCTCGAGCAAGAGCATCGACACTATCCCTGTCGCGGCGACGACGACCGTGACGAGCGTCAAGATGAAAAACGCGAGAAACATCCTCTGCTTCAACCCCATTTTTCTCAAACCTTGCATCTTTTACTCCTTCCCGCTCAAATCTTGTTCAATAACAGGGAAGCTTCATCGTTATATTATCACTGTCGGTATGTGACGAGGAAGCGTCTTAACTTGTCAACTATCGTCTCGAGGTCGTCTATCGGCGGCAGGTACACGATACGGAAGTGATCCGGATCGGGCCAGTTGAAACCTTTGCCGTGCGTCATCAGCACGTGGTGTTCGTGCAGGAAGTCGAACACGAACCGCTCGTCGTCGTGGATACCGAAGCGCGCCGTGTCTATGCGCGGAAACAGGTAGAACGCGGCCTGAGGCTTCGTCGAGCTGAGTCCCGGTATGTCGTTGATCGCCCGGTAGATGAACTCCCGCTGTTCGTAGAGTCTGCCCCCCGGACTCAATAACGGTGCGGCCGCGTACGCGTCGTCGAGCGCGGTACTGACGACGGATTGCGAGGGCACGTTCGCGCAGAGCCTCATCGAGGAGAGCATACGTATTCCTTCGATATAGTCGGCGGCGCGCTTCCTGTCCCCGGAAATGACCATCCAGCCGCAGCGGAAACCCGCGAGCATGTGCGACTTGGACAGGCCGTTGAACGTCACGGTGAATACGTCGGGCGCGACGGCCGCGCAGGAGAAATGCTCCGCTCCGTCGAAGACCAGCCGGTCGTATATCTCGTCCGCGAACACGACGAGTCCGTGTTCCCTCGCCACGTCCATAATCTCCGTCAGACTGTCCTTCGGGTAGAGCGCGCCCGTCGGATTGTTCGGGTTGATGACCACGATGGCCTTCGAGCGCGGTGTTATCTTGGATTTGATGTCCTGTATGTCGGGCGTCCACCCGGCGGCCTCGTCGCACAGGTAGCGGCGCACCGTGGCGCCGCAGAGCGTCGCCGCCGACGTCCACAAGGGATAGTCGGGGGTCGGCACGAGTATCTCGTCGCCGATCTCGATGAGCGCTTGCAGCGATATGCTGATGAGCTCGCTGACGCCGTTGCCCGTGAAGATGTCCCCGTAGTCGAGGCCTTCGATGCCTTTGGACGCGCTGTAGGACTTGATGGCCTCAATGGCCTCGGGGATGCCGTATGAATCCGAATAGCCCTCGGATGTTCGTATGTGGTCGCTCATAGCCTTCTCGATGGACTCGGGCGCGTAAAACCCGAAGTGCGGCGGGTTGCCCGTGTTCAGCGCGATGATGTCCACACCCTCGCGAGCCATACGCGCGGCCTCCTCCGCGACGGGGCCTCTGATATCATATCCGACATTGTCCAATCTCTTAGTCTTTTTTATCTCTTTCATAGTTCTCTTATTCTAACATAAAAAAAGCGTCGGGGCCGGACAAATCCCGCGGCGTTATTCAAAACCCGGGGGAGACGCCGGAGGGAAGCCGGGGGCGGACAGATCCCGCGTCGTTATTTCAACACGAGCTTTATCTTGTTCGAGTATTTTTTGACCATCTCGGCGTTGCCTTCGGTTTCGTAGATGGCGATGAGTTCTTCCATCGAATCGATGTGTGACGCGTTGAACCGGAGCGCCTCCGTGAAGGCGTTCTTCGCTTCCTCCCGGCGGCCCGTGTTCAGGTAGCCCTCGCCGAGGTAGTACCACAGCGGCCACCATTCCTTGTACGAGCTTTCGGTGAACGGCTCGAGGATGTTCAGGCCGTCCGTCCAGCGTCCCGCGAGGATGTCGTTGTAGCCCCTCTCTATCAGCATCGGCGCCTGTATCTGTTTCATGCGGTTCCTGATCTCTTTGCGGTCTTTCGGGTTGTTGCGCGGCAGAGGCAGGAAGCTCTCCCACGCGAGGTGGGCCTTTTGGTACAGTCCCATGTTCAGGTACATGTAACCGAGGTAGTACCAACCGTAGGCGTAACGCGGATGTAGCTCCGTCAGCATCTCGAAGTAGTCGAAGGCCTCGGCCTTGAAATCGCCGATGTAGCTCTCGTCGTCCGACTTCTCGTAGAGGGCGCGGCAGGTGCGCGCGTAGCCGTACATGCAGGCCATGTCTATCGGATTCATGACGAGTCCCGCGCGGAAGTGGATGAGAGAGGCGTCGTATTCGTCGCTCACGGCCTCCCGCCTCCCCTCCTTCGCGAACATCTCGCAGGCGCGCTTGCCCATGATGTGTTCGAGGAATTTCATGTAGGCTTCGGCGTATTTGAACTTGGGGTCGACGCCTATGATGCGCGCCATGTTCTCCCCGATAATTTTGACGGCCAGTCCGTTTTCGCTGCCGAACGCCTCTTTGTCCTCCTTGCGCAGCGGCACGGGAACGCCCTGCATGAAGTCCGTGAGTTTCGACTTTTTCAGGTAGGTGTCGGAAAACTCGTCGAAGATGAACTCGTCGAGATAGCGCGTCAGATATTTTTTTACGCGGTCGGGGCGATAGGCGAGCCAGGTTTCCTCGCGCGGCCGCGCGAGCGCGTTTTCTCTCGTGGCCTTGTCGCGCTCCCTCTTGGCGGGGTCGCTCTTCAGGGCGCGCGCAAAAGCGCCGCGCCGGGCGTCCTTCGCGCGCGCGCCATCCTTGCCGGCTTTACCGCCCTTGTCGGCGCTCTTGCCGCCCTTGCCTTCCGAGCCGCGCGCCGCGTCGGCGTCACTCTTCAGTTTTCTCCCGCTCCGGCCGAGCCTGCGATAATTTGGCATGGTTTCACGACTCCTTTACAACAGTTATCTCTCACATCTTTTCGGGGGCTTCGACGCCGAGCAGTGCTAACCCCGTTTTTATCGTCTGTTTCGTCGCGAACACCAACGCGAGCTTCGCCGCCCTCTCGGCCGGGTCCTTCACGAGCACCTGCTCGTCGTGGTAGAAGCGGTTGAATGCCTGAGCGACATCC
>JAISZM010000153.1 GCA_031269205.1 Eubacteriales Family XIII. Incertae Sedis bacterium
GAACGAGGTAAGTGCGACCCCGGCCGCGTTTTCCATCTACCGGGGAACGCCTTTTTCATGGTGGTGTTTTGATGTTTTATCCTTACCAGAAATAAGCAAGCGGGAATGCACAGACGGTCCTGGGTTATTTTTGCCTGCCGGCTCAATCATGCTCACAACATATCCGTCGCTTATTGCCGGAATACACGTTTTATCAGATACAACCGATAAAATAGATTTTTATCATTGATTATCCCGCGTAAACTCACTAAAAATATCGACAACGCAACTGGTCCCCGGCGCGTTGCGCTTGACAGGCAGAGAGAAATTTGATTTAATATACTAAACATATATAATATATCTGATAATGTAAAAGGGTGAGTTTCTGTGGGAAGAGAAGATGGATTTTTGACACGCGCCGTCCACGCGGGGAATGACGTCGACAAAGAGACGGGCGCCATCCGCCGCCCGATCACGATGGCGAACAGCTACGAACTGCCCTACGACCCGACGGACATCAACTGGAGCAGTACGGACGGCAATCTCTACACGAGGAACGGCGGCGCGAACCAAGCCTACCTGCAGGAAAAACTTCGCCTGCTTCACGGCACGGACGACTGCGTCGTCCTCGCCTCAGGCGTGGCGGCCCTGTCGGGCGTGTTCTTCGCATTTCTGAAATCCGGCGAACACGCCGTCGTATCGGACAGCACCTACATAGCTGCTTATCGGCTGATGCACGAACTTTTGCCCGAGAAATACGGCGTTCGGACGACTCTTGTCGACGCGTCGGATCTCGGCGCGGTCCGCGAAGCGATCCGGCCGGACACGAAACTCGTCCATATAGAAACGCCCGCCAATCCTACGCTGAAAGTCAGCGATATAGCGGCAATCGCCGAGATCGCGCATGGCGTGGGCGCGCTTTTATCCGTGGACAACACCTTCGCCACGCCGTACAACCAGCGCCCGACAGACCTCGGCGCGGATCTGACGGTCGAAAGCCTCACCAAATTTATCAATGGCCACGGAGACGCCCTTGGCGGCGCGGTTCTCGGGTCGCAGCCCCTGATAGACAGGATTCGCGCCGAGGCGATGGTGAACCTCGGAGGAGCGATCAGCCCCTTTAACGCTTGGCTGATCATGCGGGGTTCCGTGACCTTGCCGCTCCGCATGAGGCAGCACAACGAGAGCGCGCAAAAAGTCGCGGAGTTTCTGAAAGCGCGGCCGGAAGTGCGCTTTGTCGCCTATCCCGGACTCGATTCGGACAGCGGCCACGTCGTGGCGAAGAGACAGACGACGGGAGGCTACGGCGGTATCATGGCTTTCGGGCTGAACGCCGACCACGACGCGCATTGCCGCTTCGTGAGCTGTCTGCGCGTCGTGACAAATGCCGTGTCGCTCGGCCACGACGAGAGCCTCATCGTGTTCATCGGCGAGAAAGACGAGCGGCAGCATCTCTATCCCGAGGAGTTCCGCGGCGGCTTCTTCCGCTTTTCCGTCGGCCTCGAGGACACGGCCGACATCATCGCGGATTTGGAGCGGGCGCTCTATGCCGCGCGTAAGTAGCATTTTTTAAGGCTCCCAAAAGGCACTCGAACCGAAACGCTGTGTACAAGCGGCTCCAGCTACGCAAGGGAGGCGACTGACCCCTCATCGCCTTTGCCGTATTTTGCGCCGAGGAACAAAATACAAAATAAAAAAATTCGAAAATTTCGAAGCGGACAAGAAAATCGGAGAAAACTCATCTATAATTGATAGAGACTCGGATCGATGGATCAACACAGAACGGGACGCGCCCGATGAGGCGCGATCCGGCAGGGGATTTTACCGAAGAGCATCAGTATCAGGTTACAGAGGTCGCAATTCCGACGGGAATAGGATTCGTGAGGAAATCAGCGAAATTTGGCATTGCGCTTGCAGCGTCTATAGGTTGTATTGTTCTCGTGGCAGGGTTGACGGGAATTTCCTTGGGTTCGACAGGTGTTTTCAGTGCTCACATCCTTCAGTCGATCTACGGGATATTCAACGATACGCGCGAGGTATCGGGTCTTGTGCTGCGCGACAAGACGGGCGAATATTACGAACTGGCCGTCGAGTTTGACTTTCTCAATAAGACGGGGCTGTCGGACGACATGGATATCACCTTCAGTTGGGACATGGCGGAAGGGTTCGATGAGGATGCGGTGATTTTCGATCAGCCGAACGTCGCCTACGAAGTCGGGGCTGGCGAGGAAGATCTGCGCAGGCTGACCGTTCACTGCCGGGGATTTGACAGCGCGAAGGGGTTGACGGCAAGGCTGCGCTATTCCGCGGAGGCGTTGGCGGTGCGCGAGACGGTTTCGAGCCATTACCGATGGGATTTGAACGAGCTGACGAGCGAGGATATCTCCGAATTGGACGCGGAGATGGCGTCGTTCGAAGACCTGTACGCCTGCGCTAATTGGATCAGGAGGAACATCAAATACGAGGAGGTCACGGAAGGGCCGCAGTCCGCGGCGGAGACGTTCCGCGCGAAGCGTGGGGATTGCGACGACATCGCCATATTGATGTGCTATATGGTGGGACGGTTGTTCCCTGAGAAGGAGCCGCGCGTGGCGGAAGGTTGGACCACGAACGGTAGATACCACGCGAACACGCTGATCCACACGGACGAGGGATGGATAACGCTCGACCCGAACGCTTCGTCGCTGCGGTTCGACGTGTTGGATTCTCAGCCCTTTGTGCCCGCCGGGCGGGTGTCGCTCCCCTTTGACGTAAGGGACGCCGACGGCCGCGAAGCGGAACCGGGAGAACTCGGCATCGCTTTCGGAAAAGGAACCGTGGAAAAGCGCGAAAGGTGATCGCGAGGCGGCCGCTACGTGGCCGGAAGGCGGCGCGGGGGAGCGCGGGAAAGCCAAAACTGACGGATATCATATATATTACAGGACAATTACAGCGGGGAAGGCTTAAAAAGGCGCTTTTTAGGGCGATAATTTTGTTGTTTAATGCTTTTTGTCCATCGGCCGTTTTAGCTTGCGAAATCACCTGTTTTGTGGTAAAATTAATACTGATGAAAAGAACCGCTTTTGATCGATTTTTGATGAAAAACGAGTGGCGACGGAGGGTGTATGGTAGACGCGAGCAAACAGAAGTATGACGCCGAACAGATTGAGGTACTAGAGGGTCTTGAACCCGTTCGGCAGCGGCCGGGCATGTACATAGGCAGCACGGGGCCACGGGGACTCCACCACCTCGTCTACGAGGTAGTAGACAACAGCGTCGATGAGGCGATAGCAGGGTTCTGCAAGAACATCCGGATAACGATACAGAAGGACGATTCCGTCGTCGTCGAGGACGACGGGCGCGGAATGCCCGTCGACAAGCATCCGAAGCTCGGCGTGCCGGCCGTCGAGGTCATCCACACGGTGCTGCACGCGGGCGGCAAGTTCGGCGGCGGCGGTTACAAGGTGTCGGGCGGCCTGCACGGGGTCGGCGCGTCCGTCGTGAACGCGCTGTCCGAGCACATGGAGGTCGAGGTCAAGCGCAACGGCAACATCTATCGGCAGACCTACAGCCGCGGCGCGACGACGTCGGCGCTCGAGATCGTCGGCGAGTCGAGAAGGACGGGCTCGAAGACGGCCTTCAAGCCCGATCCTGAGATATTCGACGAGATAGAGTTCGATTTCACGACGATCGAGCACCGTATGCGTGAGATGGCCTTCCTGAACAAGGCCGTGCGCATCACGCTGAAGGACGAGCGCGAGGGGAAAAAGCGCAAGGAGGAGTTCTATTACGAGGGCGGCATCAAGGAGTTCGTCAAGCACCAGAACGAGAGCCGCAACGCGCTGCACGACGACATCATCTACTTCGAGGCGCGGCGCGGCGAGGACGCCGAGGTCGAGATCGCGATGCAGTACACGGACCGCTTCAACGAGACGATATTCACGTACGCGAACACCATCAACACGATAGACGGCGGCACGCACCTCATAGGTTTCAAGTCGTCACTGACGCGCGTGTTCAACGACTACGCGCGCAGGACGAACGCGCTGAAGGAGAACGACGAGAGCTTCGCGGGGGACGACGTGCGCGAGGGGCTGACGGCCATCGTGTCCGTGAAGCTGTCCGCGCCGCAGTTCGAGGGGCAGACTAAGGGCAAGCTCGGCAACAGCGATATGCGAGGCTTTGTCGAGACGGCGACGAACGACAACCTTATGGCCTTCCTCGAGGAGCATCCGCAGGCGGCGAAGGCCATCATCGCGAAGATAACGAACGCTTACAAGGCGAGGCTCGCGGCGCAGAAGGCGCGGGCGACGGTCAGGAAATCCGGGCTTGAGGGCGGCAGCCTGCCGGGCAAGCTCGCCGACTGTTCGGAGAAGGATCCGCAGCTTTCTGAAATATTTCTCGTCGAGGGCGACAGCGCCGGCGGCAGCGCGAAGCAGGGACGCGATCGCAAGCGGCAGGCCATCCTCCCGCTGCGCGGCAAGATATTGAATGTAGAGAAGGCGCGCTTCGACAAGATGCTCGGTTCCGAAGAGATCAAGAACATGATAACGGCTTTCGGCTGCGGCATAGGCGAGGAGTTCAACGAGGAGAAGCTGCGCTACCACAAGATCGTCATCATGACGGACGCGGACGTGGACGGCGCGCATATACGTACGCTGCTCCTCACGTTTTTCTTCCGCCACATGACACCGCTCATACAGAACGGCTACGTGTACATCGCGCAGCCGCCGCTCTACCGCGTGAAGAAGGGCAAGGAGGAACATTACACCTATACCGAGCGCGAGCAGGAGAAGCTTCTCGCGACGCTCGGCGAAGGCAAGCTGGACATCCAGCGCTACAAGGGTCTCGGTGAAATGGACGCGGAGCAACTCTGGGAGACGACGATGGACTACGAGAAACGCACGCTCATACAGATAACGATAGACGATATGGCGGCGGCCGACGAGACCTTCGCGATGCTGATGGGCGACAAGGTGCCGCCGCGCCGCAAATTCATAGAGGACAACGCGAAGTACGTGAAGAACTTGGATATATAGATAAACTGGATCAAGTCGTCCGTTCCGCAGGATTTTCTTCGCGGATGCGGCGCAGTCGACCGAGCGACGAGGGCGTGTATTTGACGTACGCTACCGAGGAGCGAGTAGGATAAGCCGCACATGCGGAGAAAAGACAAGGAACGGCATGGATTTATTTGATACTATCAGACTCGAGCAGCACGAGATACACGACGAGATGAAGCGCTCGTATATCGACTACGCGATGAGCGTCATCGTGGGGCGCGCCCTGCCGGACGTGCGCGACGGAATGAAGCCCGTACACAGACGTATACTGTACGGCATGGCCGAGCTGGGCCTGACGCCCGACAAGGCTTTCAAGAAGAGCGCGCGCATAGTCGGCGACGTCATGGGTAAGTACCATCCGCACGGCGACTCGTCCGTATACGACGCGATGGTGCGCATGGCGCAGGACTTCTCGATACGCTATCCGCTCGTGGACGGTCATGGCAACTTCGGCTCGCTGGACGGCGATAGCGCCGCGGCTCAGCGCTACACGGAAGCGCGCATGACGCCTTTCGCGCTGCAGATGCTGCGCGACATCGACAAGGACACGGTGGACTTCATGCCGAACTTCGACGGCGACGAGAAGGAGCCGACCGTGCTGCCTTCGCGTTTCCCGAACCTACTCGTCAACGGCTCGAACGGCATAGCGGTAGGCATGGCGACGTCGATACCGCCGCACAATCTCACCGAGGTGATCGACGCCTGCGTGCGTCTGATAGATGAGCCGGAGTCGGACGTGAACGACCTCGTGAAGATAGTCAAGGGCCCCGACTTTCCGACGGGCGCGACCATCCTCGGCAAGAAGGGCGCGAAGGAGGCGTACCGGACGGGGCGCGGCGCCGTACTCGTCCGCTCGAAGACCGAGATCGAGGAGACGAACAAGGGCAAGACGCAGATCATCATTACGGAGATACCCTATCAGGTCAACAAGGCCGTGCTGCACACGAAGATTTCGGAGATATGCCTCGGCAAGGAGAAAAAGATCGAGGGCGTGTCCGAGGTTCGCGACGAATCGAATCGAGAAGGCATACGGTTGGTCGTCGAGCTGAAGAGGGACGCGAACCCACAGATAGTCCTGAACCGCCTCTACAAACTGACCCAACTCCAGCAGAGTTACAGCATGATAATGATTGCGCTCGTGGACGGCGAGCCGAAACTGCTCACGCTCTACGACATGATAGACCTCTACCTGAAGCACCAGAAGGAGGTCGTGACGCGGCGCACGAAGTTCGACCTCGCGAAGGCAGAGGCGCGCGCCCATATCCTCGAAGGACTCATCATAGCGCTCGACAATATAGATGAGATAATTAAAACGATCCGCGAGAGTTACGACAACGCGAAGCAGAAGCTCATGGACAGATTCCGTCTCTCCGAGCTTCAGGCGCAGGCCATCCTTGACATGAGGCTCGCTCGCCTCCAGGGACTCGAGCGTGAGAAGATCGAGAACGAGTACAAGGAGATAATGAAACTCATCGCGTACTACAAGAGTCTGCTCGCCGACGAGAAAAAGCTCATGGGTGTCGTCAAAGATGAGCTTCTCGAGGTCAGGGATAAGTGGAGCGACAAGCGCAGGACGGCGATTTCCGCGTCCGCCGAAGAGATTGAGGAAGAGGATTTAATAGAAGAAAAGCAGGTCGCGATCACGCTCACCTACCTCGGCTACATCAAGCGAATGGAGGTAGACGTGTTCAAGTCCCAACGCAGAGGGGGGAAAGGCATCATCGGCGGCACGACGCGCGACAACGATTTTATTAAAGACCTCATCATAACCTCCACACACGATTACCTAATGTTCTTTACAAATCGCGGCAGAGTTTATAAAATAAAGGCGTACGATATACCCGAGGCGAATCGCAACGCCAAGGGCACGCCCGCGATCAACTTTCTGCAGTTTTCGCAGGGGGAGAGGGTCACGGCCGTCATGCCCGTGCGCGAGTTCCCGGAGGACAGATTCCTCATCGCGGTCACGAAGCGCGGAACCATCAAGAAGACGCCGCTGTCAGACTACGACACGGCGCGGAAGGGCGGACTCATCGCGATCAACCTCAGGGATGGCGACGAGCTCATAGGCATCAAACAGAGCAGCGGCACGAACGTCGTCATGATAGTGACGAGGAACGGCAAGAGCATCTGCTTCGGCGAGCGGGACGTCAGATCGATGGGCCGGCAGGCGACGGGAGTCAGGGCCATCAATCTCGATGCGGACGACGAGGTCGTGGGCATGGAACTCGCGGAAATCGGGGAACAGCTGCTCGTCGTGACGAAGAACGGTTATGGCAAGAGGACGGACGTCGCGGACTACAAGGTTCAGTCGCGCGGCGGCAAGGGCGTGCTGACCTATGACAAGGCGAAGTTCAAGAAGACGGGAGAGCTTATAGGCGCAACGATCATCGGAGACGACGACGAGGTGTTGCTCATCAACTCGGACGGCATCATCATCCGCATCCGCGCGAAGGAAGTCAAGGTGCTGAGCCGGGCGACGCAGGGCGTGAAGATCATGAAGGTAGGCGCTGACGCGCAAATCATCGCGCTCGCGAAAGTGATAAAAGAAATCGAAGACGATGGAGAGGAATAATCATGTCACTATCGATCAAGGGAAATTATGATGCGGCGGGTAGCAGGTGGAATTTTGATCTGGTAGGCGAAATAGACATCTCAAATGCGCACCAACTGAAGCAACAGCTCGAGACCGCCTACGCGACTCACCCCACGGACGTATATCTCGACCTCGAGCGGTTGAACTACATCGACAGCACGGGACTTGGCGTTATCATCGGGGTCTATGGCACGATCAGGGGGGACGGCCACAAGACCATTATTGTCAACCCCAAGGATAACGTCAAGAAGCTCTTGCGCATCACGAGCCTTGACAAGGTTCTGATAGCGGAATGAGTCAAAAATAAGAGAAATAAGGAGCAAGCCATGCCAGATACAATGACGTTAACCGTTCCCGGCAAGCCTGAATACGTGAGTACCGTGAGGCTCGCCGTATCGTCGCTTGCCGCGAAGTCGGGTTTTGACGTAGAGACCATCGAGGACATCAAGGTCGCCGTTTCGGAGGCCTGCTCGAATATTCTCTGCCATAGCGATATTGGAGACGAGTACAGTTATCGGGTGGAATGTACGCTTCACGAAAACAAGCTCGAAATAGCGGTCGTCGACAACGGGGTGGGATTCGACGCGGGCAACTACGAGATGCCCAATCCCGGCTGCCTTCAGGTGGGCGGACTCGGCATCTATATCATCAAAGCGCTGATGGACGACGTGCAGGTGATATCGAATGACGGCGAGGGTACGCTCATCAGGATGACGAAAAATATCCGGCCTGAAAATTTCGCTTCGATCGGTGGGCGCGAGACGCCTCCGGAGTCGGAGAGCAGCAGATAAAATGGTCCCGATGGACGAATCAATGCCGGATAACACAGAGGATAAAACCAGAAATAAAGAAGAAGCGGACGCGCTGTTCAAAAAGTACGCGCAAGACCATAGCGACGCGACGCGCAACGAGATAGTCGAGCGCTATCTCTATCTAGCCGAGATTCTCAGCAAGAAATACACGGGCAGGGGCATCGAATACGACGACCTCTATCAGGTCGCGTCTATGGCGCTCGTCCTCTCGGTCGAACGGTTCGATCCCTCGAAGGGCTACGTGTTCACGAGTTTCGCCACGCCGACCATCATCGGCGAGATCAAGAGGTATTTCCGCGACAAGAGCTGGGCAGTCAAGGTGCCGCGCCGCATCAAAGATCTGTCCGTTCAGCTTGTCGCGGCGCGTGAGAAGCTGCAGACCGACAACGGCAAACCGCCGACCGTACGGCAACTTGCCGAGTATCTGGGGAGTTCCGAGGAGGAAATTCTCGAGGCGCTGGAATCGGGGCAGACCTATCACGCCTATTCGCTCAATCACGACGCGGACAGCGACAGCGAGGACGGCCCGTCTCCGTACGAGCGCCACATGAGTGTCGATGAGACGGGTTACGAGAGTTTTGAAAACGCGGATCTCATAAAAAACGTCGTGGCGGGACTCACGGATCGCGAGCGCGCCATCTTCGACGACAGGGTGATCGGGACAAAGACGCAGCAGGAGGTGGCAAAGGAATATGGCGTCAGCCAGATGACGATCTCGCGCCTTGAAGCGGAGATACGCGAGAAGTTTCGCAAGGAATATTACAGGTCGAGTTAGTAGAGTTAAAGGGAGAATGATGTCAATACGTGTTTTTTCCGGAGTGCAGCCCACGGGGAATATTCATATAGGAAACTACCTCGGGGCATTGAAGCAGTTTGTCGATCTCCAGGCGGAGGGGACTTCGGTTGAAGACGTGCCGCATAGATCCGATCAAAGTTCCCTGAACGACTGCATTTACTGCATTGTAGACTTGCACGCAATCACGTTACCGAAGGATCCCGCGGAGTTGCGCGACTCCATACTCGACGTCGCGGCTCTCTATCTCGCCGTCGGAATTGACCCGAAGAAATCCGTCGTCTTCGTGCAGTCCGACGTGCCGGGCCACGCGGAACTTGCCTGGATACTCATGTGCAACAGTTACACGGGGGAGCTCTCGCGCATGACGCAGTTCAAGGACAAGAGCCGGGGCAACGAGTCGGCGCCGACGGGTCTCTTCGCCTACCCCGTCCTCATGGCGGCCGACATACTCCTGTACGATTCGAACGTCGTGCCTGTCGGTAGCGACCAGAAACAGCACATAGAATTGACACGCGACATCGCGATAAGGGTCAACAACAAATACGGGGACGATACCTTCGTCGTTCCGGAGGGACGGTTTCTGAAGGACGGCGCGCGCGTCATGGCGCTCGACAACCCGACGGCGAAGATGAGCAAGAGCGCTGAGAACCCGCACTCGTTCATATCCTTGCTCGACGACGAGGCGAAGATCAGAAAGTCGATCATGCGCGCGACAACGGACTCGGACGGCGAGATTAGATTCGACCCGGCCTCGAAGCCAGGCGTGAGCAACCTGCTGACGATCTACGGGGCGTTCACGGGAAAGCCCGTGGCGGAGGTCGAACGGGAATGGGCCGGGCGCGGCTACGGGGATTTCAAGAAGGCCGTCGCCGAGGTTACAACAGATGCGCTCGAACCGATACGCCGAAGGTACGCGGAGATACGCCCGTCGGATGAACTCAGGGCGGTGCTGCGCGACGGAGCGGAACGGGCGGGCGCGATTTCCGAAAAGGTCATTTTGCGCGTAAAGGAGCGCTTTGGACTCGGTGCGTAGTGGGGCGACAAATGGAAGATCGGCGTAAAAACATGATACAGAGGTTTATCCTTGCCGAGGGGCTGTCGCTTGAAACAAGGCGCGTCAACACCATGCTTGCATTCGGCTTTCTCGTCGCTGTCGGGTGTACGATAACGCGCATTGTTACGCAGGCGCCCCTGCTCTCGCTGGTCAACCAGATCGCTTTCATCCTTTCGGTTGTGGTCGCGGCGGTCGCCTACAACAAATTCAAGCTTCACACTTTGACGATATACGCCACCGTTATCTTCCTCAACTTCATCCTGTTTCCGCTGACACTGCTCTTAAACGGAGGATTGCGCGCGGATATGTCGGGGTTTTTCGCGATGGGTATCGTGATCATCGTTATGCTGCTTCCGTGGAAAAAGGCGCTGCCCTTTGTCGCGTTGGATATCGCGTGGACCATAGCTTGTTATACGATCGTCCGCAAGTTTCCGGACATAGTATTGACTCCCTCAAACCCGGAGTATCCCTTCATCGATCACATCGGCAGCTTCCTCATGATCGCGCTGTTCTTCGCCTTTGTCATCAGGGTGGACGAACTGCTGTATGAGCGGGAACGCTTGAAGGTGAACGAAACGGCGGCGATCATCTCCGATCAAGCGCAGTTTCGCTCCACCGTCAACAACGCCGCCGCCGCGCTGCTCAACGCTTCGACGGAGGATTTCGAGAAGGTCTTTTTCAAGAGCCTCGGCGCCGTCGCGGAGCACTTGGACATGGAGCGCGTTTACATCATGCGTAATTATAATGACGAGGACGGGACATACGCCTCGCCCGTCTTCGAATGGGCGCGCGAGGCCTATGAAGACACGGGGACGACCCGCTTCTATTACGACAAAGACACGGAGTGGTACAAGATACTCTTTGCGGGTGATACGATCAGCGGTCCGCTGAATGAAATGTCCCCCGGCATGACGGGCATCTTGGAGAAATTCGGCACGAAGACGGTGCTGTCCGTACCCGTGTTTCGAAACAACGCGTTCGACGGGTACGTTTTTTTCGCCAACCACACTATAGAGCGCCACTTTTCCGAAAACGAGCTGGGTATCGCGCGGTCGGCGTCGCTCATCATGTACAATGCCATGCTGCGCAACGAAACGGTCATATCATTGGTGTCGGCGCGGGAGGAAGCCCTCTCCGCCAGCAAGGCGAAGAGCGATTTTCTCTCGAACATGAGCCACGAGATGCGCACGCCGATGAATGCGATCATGGGCATGTTGGATATCGCGCGCGATACGGACGACATAGAGAAAAAAGACTACAGTTTGGAGAAAATGAGCGAGGCGTCGACCCATCTGCTCTCCATCATCAACGACGTCCTCGATATGTCGAAGATAGAGGCGAACAAACTCGAACTGTCTCCGGTGGATTTCTCCTTCAGGAAACTCATCGACAAGATCGTTACGGTCAGCGCCGTCCACGTCAAGCAAGATCAACGCTTTGTCGCGGACATCGACCCCGAGATACCGGACAGACTGCACGGTGACGACCAAAGGCTGTCGCAGGTCGTCACGAACCTTCTCTCCAACGCGATGAAATTCACGCCCGAGGGCGGGGAGATACGGCTCGACGCGAAGTTGCTCGCGAAGGAAAACAACCGGTACAAGATCGCCATACACATTGCCGACACGGGCATAGGTATCAGCGAAGAGCAACAGGCGCTGCTCTTCAGTCCCTTCCAACAGGCCGAGAGC
>JAISZM010000191.1 GCA_031269205.1 Eubacteriales Family XIII. Incertae Sedis bacterium
ATGAACGCGCAGGGCGAGGACGTCGTCGCGGGCATCAGAACGCCCGAGCCGATAAGCTCGCTGAACGAGCAGAACCCCGCGGTCTACAGCCAGTTCGTCGATATCGTGCAGAAGCTCGAGGATCACTACCGCGATATGCAGGACATGGAGTTCACGATAGAGGACGGCAAGCTCTTCATGCTCCAGACGCGGAACGGCAAGCGCACGGCCGCGGCCGCCGTGAAGATCGCGAGCGACCTCGTTGACGAGGGTAAGATAACGGATCAGCAGGCCGTGTCCATGATAGACCCGAAACAGCTCGACGCGCTTTTGCATCCGCAGTTTGACACCGCGGCGCTGGCGAAGGCTACGCCGATAGGACAGGGTCTCGGGGCCTCCCCCGGCGCCGCCGTCGGTCAGGTCGTCTTCACGGCCGAGGAAGCGACGCGTCAGGCGAAGGACGAAGGCAAGAAGATCGTTCTCGTCAGACTCGAAACCTCGCCCGAGGACATCGAGGGCATGAACTACGCGCAGGGCATACTGACCGTGCGCGGCGGACGCACCTCGCACGCGGCTGTCGTGGCCCGCGGCATGGGTACCTGCTGCGTGGCGGGACTCGGGGAGATCAAGATAGCGGACGACGAGAAGAGCTTCACGCTCGGCGGCAAGACGATAGGCGAAGGAGATTTTATTTCACTCGACGGTACGACGGGCAACGTCTACGGCGAGGCCATAGACATAGTCCCCGCTTCCATCAGCGGCTACTTCGACCGCATCATGGGCTGGGCTGACAAGTACAGGACGCTGAAGGTGAGGACGAACGCGGACACGCCGCACGACGCCGCGCAGGCGAAGGGATTCGGCGCCGAGGGCATCGGGCTCTGCCGCACGGAGCACATGTTTTTCGAGGCCGACCGTATAGCCGCCATCCGCGAGATGATCGTCTCGGAGACGGTGGAACAGCGCAAGACGGCGCTTGAGAAGCTGTTGCCGATGCAGCGCGGCGATTTCGAGGGCCTCTACGAGGCGATGGAGGGCCTGCCTATCACGATACGCCTGCTCGACCCGCCACTGCACGAGTTCCTTCCGACGGAGGAGGAGGACATCCTGGCGCTCGCGAAGGATATGGACATATCCGTGGGCGACCTGAAGGCGAAGATATCGTCGCTGCACGAGTTCAACCCGATGATGGGGCATAGGGGCTGTCGGCTCGACGTGACCTATCCGGAGATCGGCGAGATGCAGACGCGTGCCATCATCGAGGCCGCGCTGAACGTGCAGAAGAAGCATCCCGAATGGACGATAGTCCCCGAGATAATGGTGCCGCTCGTGGGCGAGCTGAAGGAACTGCAATACGTGAAGAACATCATCACGACCACGGCCGACAAGCTCATCAAGGAGAGTGGCGTGGACATGAAGTACCTCGTCGGCACGATGATAGAGATACCGCGCGCGGCTATCACCGCGGACGAGATCGCTGAGGACGCCGAGTTCTTCTCGTTCGGCACGAACGATCTGACGCAGATGACCTTCGGCTTCAGCCGCGACGACGCGGGAACCTTCCTGGAATCGTACTACGAGAAGCAGATATACGAGAGCGATCCGTTCGCGCGTCTCGACCAGGACGGCGTCGGCAAGCTCGTCAAGACCGCCGTCGAACTCGGCAGGAAGACGCGGCCGGACATCAAGCTCGGCATCTGCGGGGAGCACGGCGGCGATCCCTCGTCCGTCGAGTTCTGCCACAACGTGGGACTCGCCTACGTCTCATGCTCACCGTTCCGCGTGCCCATCGCGCGGTTGGCGGCGGCGCAGGCGGCGATCAAAGGGGCGTAGGAGGTTGCGGGGTTCGCAGCGTCGCGTGTAGCGATGGATGCGAACCCTTATTGTTGTCGCGAATCGCAAAGGAACGACGATGGGAAAATATAGACTGCTTCAGGACCAGGCGTACGACCGTTTGAGGGAAAAGGCTTTAAGCGGTGATTTCGACAAAGATCAATTTTATTCGGAGGCGAAGACCGCAAGCGAGCTCAGCATGTCGCGGACACCTGTCCGCGACGCTCTCCTGCGGCTTGAACAGGAAGGGCTGATCGAGATATTCCCCAGCAGGGGATACCAACTGCGCAAGATGACGAAGGACGACGCGTCCAACCTCTATCAGATGCGCGGCGCGATCGAGGGCTATTGCAGCGCGTTGCTCGCGAAGGAGAGCGAGACGTCGCAGGCTGAACTCACCCTGTCGCAACTCAGAGCCAACCTGGATGTGCAGATGTCGATATACGAAGGGACGCACGACCCGGACGCCTTTGCCGAAGCGGACTACGAATTTCATCAGCACATAGTGCGTTTCTCCGGCAACAAGGAGTTCGAACGCATCTTCGAAACCAACCATCGCAAGATCACCGAGTACCTGAAGCGCTTTCATTACTTCCAGGAGCGCATGGACATCACCTACAAAGAACATCTCTCTCTGTACGAGATCCTCGCCAACGGAGATCCTCTTGACGCGTTCGATTACGCGACCATGCACATCAGGGCGTCCGAATTCATCAACGTGGTGTGACGGCGACTCATCGCGCGCTCTTCATCATTTCGGCAGTTGAATGCAGCAATCTCACCTCGGCCATTTTGTGCCTTGCGAAGCGCAGGGGTATCTCCGCGCGAAAACAAGAATAAGAATAATTGAGTTTTTCTGACGGCCCCCTTGACAACGGTAATTTAAGCATATAATATACCGGTATACCGATATGCCGGTATACAATAAACATGAAAGCAGTTCCATTTTATTTCGCAAGTGAGTGAGGAGGTAATGAGAATGAAGAAAAAACTTATAGTGTTGATGGTGTTGGCGCTGGTCGTAGTCACGGCGTTCGCAGGCTGCAGGCCGTCGGACAGCGCGGATTCGGCTCAGAACGATGAGCCGGTGGCGAGCGAAGAGACCACTGACGAAGGAACGAGTGACGCGAATACGGCCGCGGCGGAAGTCACGATCATGCTCAGTCATGAGGTGTCGGACACGCATCCCTCGCATATCGCTCTCACCGAGGTGTTTAAGACGATGGTCGAAGAGGGTACCGAAGGCAGGGTCAAGGTGGACGTGTATCCAAACTCTCAGCTCGGCACAATGCAGGAAGTTCTGGAGCACATCATGGCTGGACAGAACGAAGCGATCGTCTCCGGTGAAACTGCCCTGGTCTCGACGGTTCCGGAGTACAGTCTCGTCGGATTGCCCTTCCTGTTCAACGACCTCGATTCCGCCCATGCGGCTCTCGACGGTGAATTCGGCGATTTCCTGAATGGGAAACTCGCGGAAAAAGGCGTTGTGAACCTCGCGTGGGGCGACGTCGGATTCCGTGACATCACGAACAGCAAAAGAGCGATCAAGACCGTAGCCGACCTGAAAGGTCTGAAGATCCGCACGCAGCAGAACGATCTGCACATCGAATACTTCAAGGATCTCGGCTCGCTCCCGACACCGATGAACTTCTCCGAGTTGTTCACGGCTCTGCAGCAGGGCACGGTGGACGGTCAGGAAAACCCGATCATGATGATCTCCACGAACAAGCTCTACGAGGCCCAGAAATATCTGACGATCAGCGATCACATCTATGCCGCCACGAATCTGTGCATATCGAAGACGGTCTTGGAGTCTCTCTCTGAGGCTGACCAGCAGGTTCTCTACGACGCTGCCGCAGCGGCTATGAAGCAACAGCGCGAGCAGCTCCAGGCGCAGACCGAGGATGGGCTGAATGAGATCAAAAGCGCGGGCGTCGAAGTCAACGAACTGAGCGCGGAAGAGAAGGAAGCCTTCAAGAAGATCGCAGTCGACGGTTGCTGGAAGACCGCGGAAGAGACCTTCGGCAAGGACAACATCGATCTCGCACAAAGTTTCAACAAATAACAACATACCTCTGTTTGTCTCCCCCGGCAAGGTTCACCGCCGGGGGACGACATTATTATCCGGTGATATTCGGGGAACGGCATATCCGAACCTGTTTTCTGCACCGTAAGAGCGCGCCGTATGCCGATACTAGAGACCGAAATCTTTAGAAAGGACGAACTAAAATGAAAGTTCTACGCCTTATCAACGACAGGCTCGAAGAGATTTTCCTTGTCGTTTTGATGGCCTTCGCGACGGGCTTGGTCGCCGCGCAGGTTCTTACGAGACATCTTGGGATTCCGCTTTCGTGGAGCGAGGAACTCGCCCGCTTTTGCTTCCTGTGGCTCATCTGGGTCGGCGCGGCCTACGCCACCAAAAAGCGCAAGCATATAGCCATCGATATCGTGATCAACAGACTCCCGAAGGTAGGGCGCAATGTTTTATCGATCATAGTGTCCACCATCATATTCGCCTTTCTTATTTTCATGGTGATCGAATCGACCATAGTATTAGAGGGAGTTATAAGTAACAAAGCTATCGGTATCGGTACCCATCTTCCCATGTCGGTTCCGTACGCGTCAGTGACGGTCGGGGTGGTTCTCATGCTGAT
>JAISZM010000192.1 GCA_031269205.1 Eubacteriales Family XIII. Incertae Sedis bacterium
TCCGAGGGCGTAGCGCCTGCCCACATTGTAGCTCTCCTTCGTCGTCGCGTCCTCCCACACCTCCCCGAGCAGGAAGGCGTCCGGATCGGCGGACTTCAGCGCGCGCCGCATACGCTCTATCGTATCGTCGGGCAGTTCGTCCGCGACGTCGAGCCTGAAGCCCGCCGCGCCGCGCCGCGCCCACGTATTGAAAACGCTGTTCCCGCCCTCGATGATGAAGTCTATCCAGCCCGGCCGTTTCTCGTCCACCTCGGGCAACGTGTCGAAGCTCCACCAACTGCGGTAGCGTTCGGGGTAGTCCGAAAACGTATACCAACTGTAATAAGGCGACTCCTTGCTCTGATACGCCCCCAGCCCCTCGTACCTGCCGTACTTGTTGAAGTAGACGCTGTCGTCGCCCGTATGAGAGAACACTCCGTCGAGGATCACTTTGACGCCGAGTTCGCCCGCCCGCGTCACGAGCTCGTGAAAATCGTCATCCGTCCCGAGCGCCGGATCAATCTTCAGGTAATCGGCCGTGTTGTAGCGATGATTGGAATAAGCCTCGAAGATGGGGTTGAGATAAATCAAACTCACGCCGAGTCCCTTCAGATAAGATAATGACTCCGTTATGCCCGGCAGATCGCCCCCGAACAGGTCGAGCGGCAGGTAGCCCGCGTGCCTGCCCTCGGGCAGATACGCGGGAAGGTCGTCCCAGTCGTCGTGGAGGTTCATGTCCGTTCGACCGACCGAGTGGTGGTAAGAGAGTCCTTCCGTGACGCGATCCTTCGCGCTGCGGCGAAACCTGTCGGGGAAAATCTGATACATGATCGCGGACTTTACCCAGTCCGGTGTCTTGAACCCCGGTTCATAAACCGTCAGTTGGAAAGACGTCGGCGGATTCGGAAACACCTTGCCGGCGCCCGCGTTGTCGCCTGCCTCGGCGCCGTAGTACACGTGCGAGCCACCTATCATGTCTATGCGAAACCAGTACCAGACCACGCACGCGTGATCCGGAGTATGAATGGAGCCGTGCAGCATCGTACCCGCGAACGCGTCAGACGCGTCAGAACTTCGCTCATACACGCGCATAGGCGTGCGAACGTACCCCGGATCCATCAGCATCTCGTGCTCGTACTGCACGCCGTCCGCGTAGACGGTCAGCCATACCGACCCGTACGGAATGTCCGTCACGCAAAGACCGATCTTGACGACGGAACCCGCGGGCACAGCCCCGAGCGGACTGCGGTATCGCTCCTTCGCGCTCTCGTGTACGACCGAGCTGTCCCTGATCGTCACGCCGCCCGCAATGACTTCATTCATCCGCGCCCACCTCTTCAAGATGCCAGACGAGCGAGTTGTATTCCTCGACCGTGCGGTCGGCGAAGAAGCGGCCCGCCGCCGCCGTATTGGATGCCGCGCGCCGCGTCCAATCCTTCGAAGGCAGAACAGACGAGCCGCCGGACTCGCCGCTCGCCGCACCCGAGTACACATCCATCATGTGCGAATACACGTCCGCGTACGAAGCGAAGTCGTAGAGCAGAAAGTACCTGTCCGCGCGCGAACCCGCGTCGTCCAGCAAGGCGCCCGCGAGGTCGTGGAACTGCCTGCCGTTCATAACGGGCAACGTGCCGTCAGTCAACGCGTCGACGACGCGGCGCACGCGCGCGTCACTTTCGTACACGCCGCGCGCGCGGTACGAGCCTTCCCTCTCCATGCGCTCGATCTCATACGCGTCCGCGCCGAAGATGAAGATGTTATCGTCGCCCACCGCTTCCGCGATCTCGATGTTCGCTCCGTCCATCGTCCCTATCGTCAGCGCGCCGTTCAGCATGAACTTCATGTTCCCCGTGCCCGACGCCTCGAGTCCGGCCGTCGAGAGCTGCTCGCTGACGTCCGTGGCGGGGATGAGCGCTTCGGCCTCGGACACGGAGTAGTTCTCGATGAACACGACCTTGAGGATGTCCTTCGTGTCGGGATCGTTGTTCACGAGATCGCCTATCGCGAGGATGAGCCTGATGATCTCCTTCGCCATATAGTATCCGGGCGCGGCCTTGGCCGCGAAGATGAAGGTTGAAGGCACGACGCTCAGGCCGCTTTGCCCCGCGCCGCCGAACTCATCGCCCCCGCCGCGCGTCTTGGCGTCCTTTATCTCAAAATAAAGATGGAGTATATGGAGAGCCTTCAAAAGCTGCCGCTTGTACTCGTGCAGCCTCTTCGCCTGAACGTCAAACACCGACCCGGGGTCTATCTCCGCGCCCTGCACCTTGTACAGATGTTCCGCGAGTTTCTCCTTGTTCGCGCGCTTCACGGCCGCGAACTCCTCCAGAAACCCCTCGTCCGAAACGAGTTCTTGCACCCTCTCCATCTCGCGCCAATCGCGCAAAAAGCCCTCGCCTATCCTCGACGAGATGAGCGCCGTCAACCCCTCGTTCGATTTCGCGAGCCAACGCCGATGCGTGATGCCGTTCGTTATACCGAGGAATTTGTCAGGATAGAGTATGTAAAAATCCCTGAACGTCCGCGTCCTGATGATCTCGCCGTGCAGCTGCGACACGCCGTTCACATGGCTGACGACCGCGATACACAGGCTCGCCATGCGTATCTCGCCGCCACCGATGATAGCCAACTCGTTCAGCCGCGCTATGTCGCCGGGCCACTTGGCCCAGACCCGGTCGCGAAACTTCTTGTCTATCTCCGTGATAATCCGGTACACGCGCGGCAACAGGGACTTCAGCATGTCCTCGTTCCACCGCTCGAGCGCCTCGCGCATGATCGTGTGGTTCGTGTAGTTAAACATGCGGCTCGTGATCTCGAAAGCCTCGTCCCACTGCATTTCCTCGTCGTCTATCAGTATGCGTATGAGTTCGGGTATCGCGAGCGTCGGGTGCGTGTCGTTGATCTGCACCGTATAACGCTCGGGCAGATCGTGCAGGTCGAGTCCGCGCTTCTTGTGCCGATGAACCATGTACTGCATGGACGCCGACGTGAAAAAATAGAACTGCTTCAACCGAAGCAAACGCCCCTGCTCGTGATTGTCCTCGGGATACAGCACCTGGGATATCGACTCGACGAGGGCGCTCGCGCTCGCGGCCGCAACGTAGTCCCCCCGGTTGAAACTGTCCATATCGATCTCCGTCTTGGCTCTCGCGCTCCACATGCGCAGCGTCGCGGGCATCGCGCTCTCGTACCCGACGACGGGCATATCGTACGGTACGGCCGACACGGGCGTATAGTCCGAGTGCTCCACGCGCAGTCCCGTTTCCGTCCAGACCTCGTCTATGCGGCCGCCGTAGCGCACCTCGACGGTTTCCTCGGGTCGCTCCACCTCCCACACGTTCCCGTTCTCGAGCCAGTTATCGTCGTCCTCGCGCTGCTCGCCGTTCTCTATGCGCTGGCGAAAGAGGCCGTGTTCGTACCTGATGCAGCAGCCCGTGGCGGGCAGATCGAGCGTCGAGAGTGCGTCGAGGAAACAGGCGGCGAGTCTACCGAGTCCGCCGTTGCCGAGGCCGGGATCGCTCTCCTGTTCCTCAATATCGGACAGCGACAACCCGAGTTCCTCGAGCGCTTCGCGGTATTCTCCCGCCAGATGCAGGTTTATCATATTATTTACCAAAGCGCGGCCCATGAGAAATTCGGCGGACAGATAATACAGTCTCTTCGCGCCGCGCTCCCGCACGCGCGCGTTCGCGTCCGACCAGCGTTCCATTATGACGTCGCGTACGGTCATGCTGACCGCCTTGTATATCTCTTCTTTCGTGGCTTCGGACAGGCTGACTCCCTGCCCGCGTTTCAACTTTTTCTGTATCTCCTTCTTGATATATTCCTTATCAACGTTTTCTGAAAACATCGGCTTAGCCATCATCCCTCCCATCATACACAATACATCCAATCGCGAACCACGCCGCGTTACGGGAATTCAGGACTTCCCCCGCCGTAAACCGCGCCGCGACCGCGTTATTACCACCGCCATGCTACAGGGATACCGACATCCCGCCCCAATCACACGGCGCCTCATAAATTATATCATCAATCTTTTGGAAACCTCTTACGGAAGCACTGATTAATTCCGTTTGCCAGCTGAGCCGATGGATTAATCAGCGTTTCCTTACGATCTCACAACTCCTCGTAAAGCCTCCGATACTCCCCCGCCGAGGTCAAAAAACTGTTGTCCCGCTTCATCGCGTTGCGCCTGAGTTTCCTCAGCGCCGGTTTATCCCTGTAGACCGACAGCGCGAGCTTTATCGTATGAAGCATGTCGTGGGCGTTGAACGGAGCGACCGAGAATCCGTCGCCCGACTTCGTGTACTGATTGTAGGGCGAGACCGTGTCGACGAGTCCGCCCGTCTCGCGGACTATCGGCAGCGTGCCATAGCGCTGCGCTATCATCTGCGAGAGTCCGCAGGGTTCGAACTCCGACGGCATGAGCAGGAAGTCGGCGCCCGCGTACACCCGGTGCGCGAGATCCTCGTGGTACCCGATCCATATGCCGGACTTGCCCGGATACTTCGTCGCTATATAATTGAAAAAATCCTCGTATTCCTTTTCCCCGCTTCCGACGAGGATAAAACCCACGTCTCCGGCGAGCAGCTCCTCCAGCGCTTCGCGCACGAGGTCAAGCCCCTTCTGGGACGTGAGCCTCGTCACCATGCAGAAGATCGGAACCGTCAATTTTATGTCCATATCGAACTCGGCCCGCAGGGCCTTCTTGCACTCGCGCTTGCCCGCGAGACGTTCCGCGTCGAAGTGTGCCGCGAGCGCGGGATCGGACTCGGGATCGAAGTCCTCTGGGTCGATGCCGTTGAGTATGCCCGACAACTCGGCCTGGCGCGCTCGCAGGATGCCCTCCATGCCCATGCCGAAGAACGGATACATGATCTCGCGCGCGTAGGTGGGACTGACCGTCGTGATGCGGTTCGCGAACACGAGGGCCGCCTTCATCATGTTCGCCGCGCCGTTCGCCTCGATGTACTCGGGCGTGTAGTAACGCCTCGGGATGGACAGCACGTCCTGCATGAGTTTGAATCCCATCGCGCCCTGGAACTTGATATTGTGTATCGTGAATATCGTCTTGATGTGACCGAGTTCGGTCAGGCCGAGCTGCGTGCGCAAAAGCATCGGGATCATGCCCGTATGCCAGTCGTTGCAGTGCAGGATGTCGGGTTTGAAATCGATGAAGGGCAGGGCGGCGAGGACGGCGCGGCAGAAGTAGAGATACTGCTCCGACTCGGCGTCGCCGCCTTTGTAGACGGATCCGCCGAAATAATCTTCATTGTCGATGAAGTAATAGCGTATCCCCTCGCTCACCATCGTCTGTATGCCCATATACTTCTTGCGCCAACCTAGGCCGATCTCCGTCTCGGCTATGAGTTCGAGTTCGTCTTGGTATTCGGCCTTGACGGCGCTGTGCTTCGGCAGCATGACGGCGACCTCGACCCCGATTTTTTTCAGATCCTTCGGCAGGGCGTAGGCGACGTCGGCCAGGCCCCCCGTCTTGATGAAGGGCAGGGCCTCCGATGCGACGAACAACACCTTCGGGACGCGGTCTCCCGCGCCTTCCTTCAAGTCATCTTCCGCGCCTTCCTTCAAACCATCTCCCGCGCCTTTCGTCAAACCACCTTCCGCGCCTTCCTTCAAACCACCTTCCGCGACTTTCTTCAAACCACTACCCGCGCCTTTCCTCAAACTACCGCCCCCTTCTGAATTATTATCGGATAATCCTTGCTGCCTATGAGTCTGGTCCTGTTCCTGATGCTCGCATTTTTGTCGATGACGGCGTTCTCGATCTCCGCGTCGTCGTTCACCTCGGCGCCGGGCAGAAGGATGCTGTTCCTGACTGTCGTGCCCTTGCCCACGTAGACGCCACGGAACAGCACGCTGTTCTCCACCTCTCCCTCGATGATGCAGCCGTTCGCGACAATGCAGTTCTTTACGGCGGCCGTCGGCATGTAGCGCACGGGAACCTCGTCTTTGACCTTCGTGTAGATACGGTGAGGCCCGCGAAATATCCTCGTCTGCATTTTCGGATCGAGGAAGTCCATATTCATCTGAAAGTAGGATGCCACATTATGCAGTCTGCTCACGTACCCCTTGTACTCGTAACCCATGATTTTGATACGCCCGAGATTGTTGCGCAACATGCCGTCGATAAGATGGTAGTCGCCGCGCGCGACCGATTCATCGACGAGGTAGACGAGCAGTTCCCTGCGTATGATGAGCGTGTCCATCGAGAGACAGTCGAGCGACGACAGCTCGACGTCCGTCTCCAGACGGCGCACCTCGCCATTCTTTTTCACGCTGAGCCTCGAGTCCTCGTAACGCGATCCGCTCCATCTCTCATTCCCGAATTTGTTGTACATTAACGTGACATCCGCGTCTGACGCGATGTGAAATTCCATTATGTCGTCGTACGTGGTGTTGTATATCGTCCGGCTGCCCGCGAGGACGCAGTACTGCTGCTTGGCGCGTTTCAGAAAATCCATGCTGCCTTTCAGCGCCTCGACGGCCCCGCGGTAGACGCCGGGGCTGTCCCTGTTAGCAAACGGCGTCAGAAAAAACAGCCCGTCGCTCTTGCGGGAAAGATCCCATGACTTGCCCGAACCGAGATGATCCATCAGTGAATTGTAGTTGCGGCTCGCGATGACGGCCACGTTGCGTATGCCGCTGTTCACCATGTTCGACATCGGAAAGTCTATCATGCGATAACGCCCGCCGACGGGCAGGGCGCCGACCGCCCGCATGTCCACGAGTTCCCGCAGGTTGAATATCTGCTCACCCGCGTAGATGAGTCCAAACGCGTCGCCTCTCATGACCTCACCTCCTTTCTCACGGGTCTGCGACCCGTTCCGGCGGATTTGCCGCCCCTCGTCCCGTCGCCCGTGGCCTTTTCAGACGCCGCGGATACGGATTTACCTTGGGCCGCGACCCTGCCGCCGGATGTCGCCCTGCCGCCGGATGTCGCCCTGCCGTCGCCCGACGCGGAGCGGCCCCGCGCGTTCCCGTTGTTCGCGGCGCTGCCCGATCGCTCCTTAACGACCGTTTCGCCGACGGCCACCTGAGCGCCCGCCGCAACGGAAGC
>JAISZM010000073.1 GCA_031269205.1 Eubacteriales Family XIII. Incertae Sedis bacterium
CTCCCTTCAATATTGTGCGATATATCTCGCTGAAACATATAGATATCTATATGTTTCAGCGATGTATTTTCTATGCGCTATTATAGCAGATATCATAAAAAATGCAATAGGATCAACAATATATTGTGAAAAGTTCGAAAAATGATTATTATATTTAAAAAAATAACTCGCTGGAACTTAATAAATTTACCTGATTTCAGCGAGTTATAGTCCCTGCGCCGATGGCGATGGCTACGGTGACGATGACGATGACGGCGGACTCCGCTAGCTCAGAGGTTCAACGCGGCGTAGAAGCCTTCCTTCACCGCCCACTCTATCGTGCGGGCGCGGACGCAGTCGCCCGCTTCGGCGAAGGGCGCGCCCCTGCCTATGAGAGCATTCGCAAGCTCCCTGCGCGGCTTCATACCGACGGCAAGCACCACGTCATCGACGGCGAGCGTCCGTTCCTCACCGTCCTGCTCGTAGACGACGCCCGTGTTCGCCACGACGGACCTCACCGCCGCACCCGTCAGAATCGTGAGTTTCGGCTCCTTTGCGAGCTCTGCCAGGAGCTCGTCCCGGTGAGTCTTGGACGCATCCGGTGCGATCTCACCTTGCAACTCGAGGACCGTGACTTCCTTGCCGAGCGACGCCAGGTGATAGCCCGTCTCGCAGCCGACCTGCCCTCCCCCGACGACCGCTATCCGCCCGCCGAGCGACGTTTCTCTCCCGTAGAGCTCCGTGGCGCGGATGGCCGGCCCGATACCGTCGATCGGCGGCGTGATTGGCTCCGCGCCGGTCGCTACGACGACGGCGTCATAGCCGTCAAGCGTCTCCGGCGTCGCCTCGGTATTCAGCTTCACCTTCACGGAGGATTTTTCGAGCTGCCGCGCGAGAAAATCCTTGTATCCCTTGATAGGATATTTGATAGCGACGTGGTCGGAAAACTTCAGCGCCCCTCCGGGACCGCCTGTTTTCTCGTACAGCGTCACCTCGTGGCCGCGCGCCGCAGCCGTGAGCGCCGCCGTGATACCCGCCGGCCCACCGCCGACGACAGCGACTTTCTTGGATGCTGCGGCAGGCGGGAACGCATCAATGACCCGCTCCAGGCCGACGCGCGGGTTGACCGCGCACTGCATGTGCTGTTCGTAGTTGTCCGAGTCGTGACAGCGCATACACTTGATACAGGGAACGACATCCTCATGCCGCCCCTCTCTATCTTTCCCGATCCAGTCGATATCCGCGATAAAACTGCGCGCGGCCATGACGAAGTCCGCGCGCCCGTCCGCGATGATCGCCTCAGCGTCCGCGAGGGCGCCGATACCACCGATCGCGGTGACGTAGGCGGACACGCGGTCCGATCTCTTCAGCGCTTCCGCAAAGCGCACGTTCGGGAGCGGAGGGAGGAAGCCGCAGGGATGCGTCCACGTCATCCAGTCGGAATTGTGCATACCGCAGGAGCCTTGAATAATATCCGCGTAGGGGGAGAAGGTCTCCGCGATGCGAACGCCTTCCTCCGTGTCTATCCCGCCCGGCTCAAACTCGTCTACGGATATCCTGACGTCGATGATATGTTCCGGACCTACGGCGGCACGCACGGCCTTCAATATCTCCAGGGGATAGCGCACGCGGTTTTCGAAACTGCCGCCGTACTCGTCCCTGCGACGGTTCGTGAGCGGCGAGAGAAACTGCGCGATCGGAATGGCGTGACCGAAATGCAACATCACGCCGTCGAAGCCCGCCTTCTTGATACCGCGCGCGGCAAGCACGTAATTGTTCAGGAAATAGGCCATCACTTCCCGTGGGACCTCGCGGCCGATCGGGGGGCTCCCCATGATCGAGCAGCCGTCCGAAACCGTGTAGCCATTCGGGAACACGCCAATGAGCTCCATCGTGCATTTGGCGCCATGAAGATGAATGCGCTCCGCCAGGTCGCAGAGACGGTTCATGTGGTTGGGCACGGTCACGTCCCAGCCCGCGTGCACCCCGTCGTCGACCTTCGGGCCGATGGCGACGTTCGCGCAGGTCACGAGACCGCAGCCCGCCTTTGCGCGTGCCTCGAAGAAACGGATGCCCTTCTCCGACGGATAGGGCTCGCCGTTCTGCGCCGTGTGCATGGACGACGGCGCGGAGATGATGCGATTTTTCAGGAGATGTCCCGCGACGCGCAGAGGGGACAGCATATATGGAAAAAGCTGCGGTCGGGTCATCGGACCATGCTCCTTTCTGCCGTGAGAGGTCTGTCAGTAGAGCGACGTACCGTGATCCACGTAGAGTATCTGCCCGGTGATCGCCCTTGCGACGTCGCTTGCAAAGAAAAGGATCGCCTCTGCTTGGTCGCCGGCCGTAGCCTCCGGCACGTCGAGGTCGAGATGCTTTGCCGTAGCGCGGGCAAACTCCCTGTCAAACGTCGCGGTCGCCTCGGGCGCATTCAGCGGCGTCGGCGTGGGGCCGGGGCCTACGGCGTTGACGCGTATATCCGTATCCGCGTACTGTATCGCCATGTTTTTCGTCATGGCATTGACCGCGGCCTTCGCGGCGCTGTACGAGACGCCCGCCACGCCCTGGCTGCCTATGGATGAAATGTTCACGACAGACCCCCTGCCCTCCTTTTCCATGTGAGGCAGGACGTACTTGCACATATAGAACACGGAGTATTGATCGACTCTGCAGACCGTGTCGTACCAGTCCTCCGAACAGCGCGTCACTGGCATATGCTTGTCCGCTATGCCCGCGTTGTTGACGAGTATGTCGATACGCCCGTACTTTTCGACGGCCACGGCGAC
>JAISZM010000104.1 GCA_031269205.1 Eubacteriales Family XIII. Incertae Sedis bacterium
AACATCCTTGCCGTCGTCATGGCAACGGCGCAACAGAAATGAAACTGAAACGGTTTTCAACTGTTTTCAATTCCAAAAACACGATCAAAGCTAAATTACATTTGGCAAAACGTCAAGCCCTTACACGTGGACAATATTATAGCCCGCGCTTTTCATCATGCGGTTCATGACGGCGAAGCCGACACCGTCTTTTTCAGACAGCGCGCCCGCTATGATGAGGTCGGCGCCTTCCGCGTCCAGCGCGCGCAAACGCGCGTAGAAGTCGTGAGCCGCCTCTATATAAGCCTGCTCGTCGAACAGCAGAACGCCCACCTTGACGCCGATGCGCTCGTTCAAACTCTTGACGCGCTCTATCTCGGCTTTGACCCTGTCGCGCTGTCCCTCGACGACTATCATTTCCGCTTTCGGCGCGTAGTGCCGGTATTTCATGCCCGGCGATCTCGGAGCGGCGCCGGTGGATCTGCTGCCGTATACGACATCCGCGTCGATTGCCGCGCTCAACATATCGGCTGTGAGTATACCGGGTCTCAATATCTCGGGCGGAGTCGCCGTCATATCGACCACCGTCGATTCTATCCCGACGCGGCAGCGACCGCCCGCCAGTATCACGTCCACCTTTCCGTCGAGATCGGCTATGACGTGCCCTGCCTCGGTCGGGCTGGGCGACCCCGACAGGTTGGCGCTCGGCGCGGCGACGGGGCAATCCGCAAGCCGCATCAGTTCCATCGCGGCCGGCTCGTCCGGCAACCGCACGGCCACCGTGGCGAGTCCGCCCGTCACAACGGACGGCACGGATCGCTTTTTTGGCAGCACCATCGTGAGCGGACCCGGCCAGAAATTGTCGGCGAGCTTGACCATCTGTGGCGACAGCATCTGTGTCAGCTGTCCGATATCGCTCGCCCTCGCTATATGCACTATCATGGGATTGTCGGACGGTCTCCCCTTCGCCGCGTAGACGCGGCGCACCGCAGTCTCGTCGAAGGCGTTCGCTCCTATGCCGTAGACCGTTTCGGTCGGGAACACGACGAGTCCGCCGGCCGCGAGTACGCGCGCCGCTTCGGCTACGCGCTTCATCGCCCGCTCCATAGACTCGATCGCATCCGGCTCGCGAAGCGTCTGCGCCCTGCGTATATTCTCCGGACTGAGCGCCGTTACATCATAAATTTTTGTCATTCGACTGCCGCGCTCATGCGCTTCGCATGGTCGCTCGTGATGAGGGCGCTCGTGATTTCGTCGATATCACCGTCCATGAACGTCTGCAGTTTGTAGATAGTAAGGCCGATGCGGTGGTCGGAGACGCGCCCCTGCGGATAGTTGTAGGTTCTGATGCGCTCAGAGCGATCCCCCGAGCCGACCATGCTACGGCGCGCGTCGGATATCTCCTTGTTCTGCTCCCGCATCTTCAGGTCGTAGAGGCGCGCGCGCAGAACCTTGAACGCCTTGTCCTTGTTCTTGATCTGGGACTTCTCATCCTGACAGGTTACGACGAGGCCCGTCGGCTCGTGAGTGAGGCGAACGGCGCTGTCCGTCGTGTTGACCGACTGGCCGCCGTGTCCAGTGGAGCGGTAGACGTCGACGCGCACGTCGTTTGGGTCTATCTCGATATCCACATCGTCGATCTCCGGCAGAACAGCGACCGTCGCCGCCGACGTGTGTACGCGGCCGCTCGACTCCGTTTCCGGGACGCGCTGCACCCGATGTACGCCGCTCTCGTACTTGAGCCTGCTGTACGCGCCGCGGCCTTTTATCATGAGGATCGCCTCCTTGACCGCGCCCAATCCCGTATCACTCATGCCCGCGAGTTCCGTCTTCCAGCCGCGGCGCTCCGCGTAGCGCATGTACATGCGTAGCAGATCCCCCGCGAACAAGCCCGCCTCTTCGCCGCCCGTACCCGCGCGCACCTCGAGAATGACGTTCTTATCGTCGTTCGGATCCTTCGGTAGCAACAGGACTTTCAGCTCATCCTCAAGCTCTCCCACACGCGGCTCGAGTCCCGTCTGCTCCGACTTGAACAGATCCTTCTCCTCCGCGCTGAGATAGCCGTTCTCGATCATGTCCTTCGCGTCCGCAAGCTCCTTTTTTACGGACTTGTACTCGCGATACTTCAGGACGATCGGCTCAAGTTCGCCCATCTCCTTCACGATCTTCTGCCACCGTGGCTGATCCGCAATGACATCGGGATCAGCCGCCAAGTCGGCGAGCTCGTCGTATTTTTCAAGCGTGCTGTCAAGTTTATCGAACATAGGCCTTCCCTTATAATATTACCCCGATCGCGTCAGGACAGCTCCCGCGAAGCAAGCACATCAAGCGGATTTCCTCACTCCGCCCCGAGAGACGACCCCAGGCAACAAAAAAACCGGGGGCGATTTTCCCTATGCCCCGGTCTTTCCCGCACAAAGCGCAGCTAATCCAAATTGTATTTGTTCTTGAATTTCTCGACGCGGCCGCCTCGGTTGATGAACTTCTGCTGCCCCGTAAAGAACGGATGGCACGCCGAACACACATCGAGTTTGATCTCGTCCTGTGTCGAACGCGTCTCCCACGAATTGCCGCAGGCGCATATGACCTTCGTGGCCTTGTATTCCGGATGAATTTCTTGCTTCATTTCTTGCTTTGATGGATAGCGCCGAATCCCTGTCCTGCCGCGCCACCATTTCTCCTTTCCTGATCTGTCGCGTACGGTTCCCATGCGTACGCTATCGGCCCGCTCACGCTCCTCCGAGAAAGCACAGCCTACCCGCTTCATGCCCAAAAAAACGCCAGCTCAATTATTATAATCCCCCCGTCAGCCGAACGCAAGAAAAAGATGCCCGGAGGGCACATCCCGTGACGACTGAATAGTGACCCCCCACCCCACCACCTCAGCAGGGCAGAAAGCGTATTGCTCCTCTGTTCATGGTAATATAATACTACAAAACAAATCGAGTGCAGAGCAGTGTAGAAGTCATGGAAACGAAACTCGGGAAGAGGGTGATCGGATGAATGTTGTGAGAAGCCTGCCGTTCTTTGCCTGGGGGGTGGGCAGCATGGTTCACCTCAGGAAGCTGAAGCGGCTTATCGACTCGGCTCGCGCGGGCGGGCGGTGGGTCGAGGAACAGGAGTATATCCGGCAGGCGCAGAATTATTGGGGGCCGGGCGCTTTGAAAGCGCTGCACGGTACGCTTGAAGCGGAGCATTTGAACCGCATCCCCGAGGGTCCTGTCCTGTTCGTGTCGAACCACCAGGGCAACGTGGACATCGCCGTGTTCATGGCGGCCGTCACGATGAAGCAGCACGGCTTCGTCGCGAAGCGGGAGCTCGAGGACATTCCGTACTTCGGCAAGTGGGTTCCGCGCATACGCAGCCTCATGATCGAGCGCGACGACCCGCGCTCCACGTTGCGGGCCTTCCGCGAGGGCGAGGAATGGCTGAAGCAAGGCTTTTCGCTCGTCATATTTCCCGAGGGTACGCGCAGCAGGAGCGACGAGATGCACGAGTTCAAGAAGGGCAGTCTGCGCATGGCCACGCAGACGGGATTGCCGATAGTACCCGTGTCGCTGTCGGGTTCGTGGCGGCTTTTCGAGGAGAAAGGCTATCCGCAGCCGTGGACGGTGCGTTTCTACGTGCACGAACCCATCGCTACGGACGGGCTGCCAAAAGCGGAACTCGCGGGGTTGAACGACCGCGTAGAGGCCGTCATCCGCGCGAAGGTGGACGAGTGGAACGCACAAATCCCGAAAATATGATATTATACTTCTATCGGAATTGAAGCGTACGGGAGAGAACAAGGGTAACGATTTGAGAGATTCATTTACGGCACACGCGATGCGAGTAAAGAAGAAATCCGACCATTATCGAAGTCAATTCGTCGACAGATCCCGGTCATGCCGGAACTTGATAATAGACCGATCCCTGTCCTGCCGCGATATGATAGTGGACAGATCCGTGTTCTGCCGCGATTTGATCGTGGACGGATCCCTCACGTACAAGGACTTCGTCGCCACGACCTCCCTTTACTGCAAAGACCGGTTGGTCGACGCTCTGTTCGGCGCTCTGCGCGATATCCCCGTCAGGTACAGAAACGGGGAATTTATCGTTAATGAAAGAGGGTTACCGCTGGGCGCGGCGTATGCGCCGGGTGAACCGGGCGGCGACGCGGCCGGGCTTTTGTCGAACACTTCGCACGCGCCGGTCGAACCGGACGGCGACGCGAAAAAAATCTACATCCTGCTGACAAAACACAAGAGTATCACCGCAATACTGTTGCGGATTTTCACCTTCCACGACTACACCCACTCGTCCATAGCGCTCGAACGCGACGGCTCGCACTACAGTTTCAATCCCGTGCGCGGTTTCACGATAGAGCGGCCGATAGGCGAGAAGCGCGTAACGACACCGTGCCGCCTGTACTGCGTCGAGGTGGGCGAAAAGACCCACGCGGAGATTGAGTCGCGCATCAAGTGGTTCGTGGACAACCCCGACGAATACAAATTCAACTACGTCGGCCTCGTGTTCTCGATACTGCGCATACCGGTCGGCATCGGCAACAGATACTTCTGTTCGCAGTTCGTGTCTGACCTCCTCACTTCGTCGTCGGCGGCGGCTCTGCGCAAACGGCCGACCCGGTATTTCCCGCGGCACTTCCCGAAGGAGGAGGCTTTCACTCTCACATTCAACGGAGATGCGGGTTCATTCACGGAGCAACAGACCGACGGCGGTGTTATTCTATAAAACACTGGAAACATCATGGAATACTACAAGCATGAAACCGAGTCGAACGCAAAATACGCCGTCCTGATCGTACTGGCGGGGCTGTTTGTTTTCGATCTCTGGTCCGTGATATCGGGACTGTCAAGGGGCTTCGACGTGGGTCTCATGGAGTTCGTGTACGGCGTCAGGGACGAGTTTCTGAACGTGATAATGGGATTCATCACGCGTGCGGGCGACACGATCACGATCACCATCATCTGCGTCGTGCTCGTCGTGCTGCCGACGCGCGTCAGGTTCGGTATCCCGGCGGCGGGCGCCGCGGTCGTGGCGGGGTTGGTTCAATACGCCCTGAGACATCTCATCGATCGGGCGCGGCCCGACGAGGCGATGTGGCTCATACTACCCGAGGACGGTTTCAGCTTCCCAAGCGGGCACGCCAACGCGAGTTTCGTGTTTTACTTGTTCCTCATGGTGTTGCTGCGGCGCTTTTTCATAATCAACAAAAGTTACGGCGCGGCCAATCTCGTCTCCGTGGCGCTGCCGTTACTTGTCGCGGTCGTCGGCGTCTCGCGTCTGTACCTCGGGGTGCATTACGCGACGGACGTCATCGGAGGGTGGCTGCTCGGGGCAGTCCTGCTGATCGCGCTCGTCGCGCTCTACGACAATTTCTATCCGCCGCGAAACAGGATATCGTTCGACGCGCCTTCGTGGGAATACGCGCGCAGACGAAGGCCGTGGCGAAAGCCGCAGGTATCAAACCCTTCCGAGGAACTCATCGAATTCCCGAAGCACCGCGGCAAGTGGAAGCGGCCGGGTACGACGGCCAAGCGTCGCGCGCTGGAGGAAGACGCAAACAGCGAACCGCCGAACTCCACTCCGCCGATCAGAAGATAGACGACGTTGCTCAACCTCTGTCGAAGAATATGCTCTTGCCCGACGCGGACAGTGGGATGCCGTAGGCTACTTTCACCTTTTCTGAAAAGATGGACAGTTTCATGGCTGCTTTACCGGCCGTGAACATTATGCGGTTGTCGATGCGGCGATCCATCGCTACGGCCGCGGCCGAACCGACGGCTATGCCGAGATCGGTGATGTTGAACGCGCAGTTGGCGCCCGCCTTGATTGCGCCCGCGCAGTCTCCGAGTCCACAGAGACCGCAACTCTTCACGCCGGTCGGGGCGTTCCTGACGCCGACGAGCACGACGGCTTCGGACGCGTCAATATTGCCCGCGTCGCGGCCGAAAGGGCCCGCACCGTTGAGCTTATCATGGATGTCGCGCATCTCGGCCGAGAGCGTCTCTTTGTCCTCGCCGTCGAGGATGACGGTCTCTATGTTGTCAATACCGCGACCCTTTGGCGCGGTGCGCGCGGCGGCCGCCATGTCGTACGCGACGTTCAGGATAGCTTTTCGCTCGGCTTCTTTGCTCGTGTATTTCATTTTGTCTCTCGCTTTCTTCCCGTTACCTTTATATGCGTCTCGCGGAGCTGCTGTTCCGTGACCTCTGACGGGGCGCCGAGCATCAGGTTGCGGGCGTTCGAGTCGAGAGGAAAGGGGATGACCTCGCGGATGTTTTCGTCGCCGGAAAGCAGCATGACGATGCGGTCGATGCCGGGCGCCATGCCCGCGTGCGGCGGCGCGCCGTAAGAGAAGGCGCCGTAGAGCGCGCCGAAGGCCTCCGACAAGGCCCTCTCGTCGTAGCCCGCGATCTCGAAGGCCTTGACCATGACGTCGGGCCGGTGGTTCCTGACCGCGCCCGAACTCAGCTCGACGCCGTTGCAGACGATGTCGTACTGCCACGCGAGTATGTCTTCGGGATTCTTGTTCAGAAGCGCGTCCATTCCACCCTGCGGCATCGAGAACGGATTGTGCGTGAAATCAATCTTACCCGCTTCCTCGTTCCACTCGTACATAGGGTAGTCTGTAATGAAGCAGAACTCGTAGCGGTTTTCATCTATAATGCCGAGAGCGGCGGCGAGTTCGGCGCGTATCTGTCCGGCATGTCCCGCGACGAGCTTCGGCTCGTCGCTGATGAAGTAGAGCACGTCGCTGGGGGCGAGAGCCTGCCCCTCAACGCTGCATATTTCCGCGAGTTCTTTTTTCTGCGCGTCTGAGAGGAATTTGTCGATGGGCCCTTTGTAGGATCTATCATCCTGCACGGTGATGTAGCCGAGGCCCTTCATGCCTATGCCGAGGGCGAACTTCTCCATCGCCTTGAAAAAGGAGCGTGGGCGCGAGGCCGCGCCGGGTACGCGAATGGCCCTGACTATCTTGCATTGGAAGGGCTTGAAGTCGACGCCCGCGAAGAAATCCGACAGATCGACGATGACGAGCGGGTTGCGAAGGTCGGGCTTGTCCGTGCCGTATCTCAGCATCGCTTCGCGGTAGGGGATGCGCGCGTACGGCGGCTCCGTGACCGGCTTATCGCTGAACTTCCTGAAGACGTCCGTGAGTACGCGCTCCGCGATGGAGAACACGTCTTCCTGCGTCGCGAAAGCCATCTCAAAATCGAGCTGATAAAACTCGCCCGGCGAGCGATCAAGGCGCGCGTCCTCATCGCGGAAACAGGGCGCGATCTGGTAATAACGGTCGAAACCCGCGACCATGAGCAGCTGTTTGAACTGCTGCGGCGCCTGCGGCAAGGCGTAGAACATGCCCTCGTGTTTGCGGCTCGGCACCAGGTAATCGCGCGCGCCCTCGGGCGACGAGTTCGCGAGTATCGGCGTCTGTATCTCCGAAAAACCGAGCGCGTCCATGCGCGTCCGCACGTCCTTTATGACCTCGGAGCGCAGCAACATCCTGTCCCGCACCCGCGGATTGCGCAGGTCGAGATAGCGGTATTTGAGGCGCAGTTCCTCCTTCGTGTCCTCCGACGACTCGATCTCGAAGGGCAACACGCGTCGGCACTCGCCGAGAATATCTATGGTATCGGCTTTGAGTTCGACTTTGCCGGTGGCGAGGTTCGGGTTGTATGTTTCCTCATCGCGCGCGCGCACTTTGCCGGCGGCGGATATGACGCTCTCCCGGCGCAGTCGCAGCGCGTCCTCGCCGCTCACGACGACCTGCGTCACGCCGTACTGGTCGCGCAGGTCGACGAACATGACGCCGCCGTGATCCCTTATCGTGTGAACCCAACCCGCGAGCCGCGCCTCTGTGCCGACGTCGTCCCCGCGCAGGTCGCCGCAGGTGTGCGTGCGGAATGTTTCGGAGGTACGGGTGTCAAGGGGATGTATCACCTGACACACATCGGCGCCGTCCGCTGTGGCGGAAGTGGCGGAGGGGGTGTCAGTGGTGGCTTTCGCGTGAGTTTTTTGTGGAATAATATGAATTGACGCCTTGTCCTCCGCGGAGGGGTCGGCGCGTTTTTCGCCTGCGACACGCGCCAAATCCATCGGCGAATCCGGCGACATATCTTCAAGCAAGACCTCCTCTGGGAGGTTCTGATTGAATCTATGCCGCGCGTATTCACCGCCGATTTGACGCCTGTCCTCAGCGAAAAGCCTCGCGATACTACCAGTATCCCTACGTTTTTCGCCTGCGACATGCGCCAAATCCATCGGCGAATCCGGCGACATATCTTCAATCAGAACCTCCCTCAGCGCGGCGTTTACGGCCTGCGGGTTCGCCTTGCCTTTCAGCTCTTTCATCGCTTGGCCGATGAGGAAGCCGAAGGCTTTTTCCTTGCCGCCTCTGTAATCCTCTACGGGGTCGGGATTGTCCGCGACGACTTTGACGGCGGCTTCGCGAACCAGTCCGTCGTCCTGCACTATGCCGAGGTCGTGTTCCTCGACGTAAGCCTGCGGACAGACGCCCGTCCTGACCACGGCTTCGATGATTTCGCGCCCGCGGTTCCTGTTGACCTTTCCTTCTGTTATGAGGCGTATCGCGTCAGCCACCTTCGCGGCGTCGATATTCAGCGCCTCAACATCGGGTCGGCCACCTCCTTCTCCCGCTATTCGCATGACCTCTCCTGTCACCGCGTTCGCGGCTTCGCGTGCGGCGGCGGCGGAGCCGCCGAGCACGGCCGTGATCTCCTCGAACAGCTCGGCTACGGGCTTCTCGGCCGTGAGGACGGCCGCCGTTCGCGCGGGGACTCCCCAATCCGCGACGTACCTATGTCGCTTGTCCTCCGCGAACTCGGGAAGGCCGTCCCGCACGCGCGCTACCCAGGCCTCGTCAATGTGCAGAGGCACCAAGTCGGGGTCGGGGAAGTAGCGGTAATCCTGCGCGTTCTCCTTACCGCGCATAGAGTGACCTTCACTCTTGTTATCGTCCCAGCGGCGCGTCTCCTGAAGCACGTTACCGCCGGATTCGAGCACAGCGATCTGACGCTCTCGCTCATACTCGATAGAGCGCTGTATCGCTTTGACCGAATTCATATTCTTCGTCTCCGTGCGCGTCCCGTAATCCTGCGCGCCCTCGGGTCGCACGGATAGATTCACATCCGCGCGCATAGAACCCTCTTCCATCCGGCAATCCGAAACGTCCAGGTACACGAGTATCTCGCGCAACTTGTCGAGGTAGGCCGCGACCTCCTCGGCGGACGACAGATCCGGTTCCGACACGATCTCTATGAGCGGCACGCCGCAACGGTTGTAGTCCACGAGGCTCGCGCCCGCGTCGTGCACGAGCTTGCCCGCGTCCTCCTCCATATGGATCTCATGGATCCTCACCGTCTTTTTATATGCGCCCATGTCGATTTCGACATGCCCGTTCCGGCATATCGGATGATAGAGCTGCGATATCTGATAATCCTTCGGAAGATCAGGATAAAAATAATTCTTGCGGTCGAACAGATTGTCCGTCTGTATCTCGCAGTTCAGCGCCAGACCAGCACGCAGGGCCTTCTCCACCACCTCGCGATTCAACACGGGCAAACTGCCCGGCGTACCGAGACAGACGGGGCAAACATGGCTGTTCGGCTCGCCGCCGAACCCCGTCGAGCAACCGCAGAAGATCTTCGTCTTCGTAGAAAGTTCCGTATGTACTTCGAGACCGACGACGGTTTCGTAGTTCATGACCGCCCCCCCTCGCGAGACGGAAATGAACCGTCTCCTTTCTGTCCTTCGCCGTCCTCTGTTTTCTCATGTGACAAAATCGTACCGTCCCCTTTTGTCACGCTCGCCGTCTCCGTACCCGTGCCGTACTCGTCCTGATAGCGTATCGCCGCGCCGAGCAACAGCGGGTCGCTGAAACCCGGGCCTATGAGCTGCATTCCGACGGGCATACCGCCTTCACCCGTCCCGCAGGGCAGGGCGACGGACGGCGCGCCTATGAGATTGACGGACACCGTGTAGATGTCGCCGAGGTACATTGCGAGCGGGTCGTCCACCTGCGCGCCTATGTGAAAAGCGACCTTCGGGCAAACAGGGCTCAAAATGAAATCGTATTTGTCAAACGCCTTGTCGAACTCGTCTTTGATGAGTCCGCGAACCCGGAGCGCCTTCTTGTAGTACGCATCGAAGTGGCCCGAACTCAGCACGAAGCTCCCGAGCATGATACGCCGCTTCACCTCCGTGCCGAAGCCCTCGCTCCGCGTCACGTAATACTCGCCGTGAATGTCACTCGCGTTCGGCGAGCGGTAGCCGTACTTCACGCCATCGTAGCGCGACAGATTGCTGCTCGCCTCCGCACAGGCCACGATCAGATAGACGGGAACAGCGTACTCGATGAGCGGCAGATCGAACTCCTCGACCTCCGCGCCGAGTTTCTCGAAGGAAGCCGCCGCGCCGCGTACGGCCAAGGCGACATCCTCCGCGAGTCCCTCCGCGAAGTAGTTGCGCGGCAGGCCGATCTTCATTCCTTTGATATCGTGTTCACCGCGGATAGCCTTGCACACGTCGAAAGGCGCGTCTATGACCGATGTGCTGTCGCGCGCGTCCGGCCCGGACATCAGAGAGAGCGCCACGGCGCAGTCGCGCGCCGTCCGCGCCATCGGCCCTATCTGGTCGAGCGACGATGCGAAGGCCATGAGTCCGTAGCGCGACACGCTGCCGTAGGTCGGTTTAACGCCCGTCACGCCGCAAAACGAGCAGGGCTGCCTGATCGAACCGCCCGTGTCCGAACCCGTGGCGTAAGGAGCGAAGCCCGCAGCCACGGCCGCCGCGCTCCCGCCCGACGAACCGCCGGGTACGCGCGAGGTGTCGGCGGGGTTTCGGCAGACACCGTAATAGGAAGTTTCATTCGACGAGCCCATGGCGAACTCGTCCATGTTCGTCTTTCCGATGACGACCGCGCCCGCGCCGAGAAGTTTCTCGGTCACCGTCGCGTCGTAGGGCGAGCGGAAATTTTCGAGCATTTTAGAACCGGCCGTGGTGGCGCTGCCCTTCATGCAGATAAGATCCTTCATCGCCATGGGCACGCCCGCGAACGGAGAGAGTCCTTCGCCCGCGTCTATCAGCCGTTGAATCTCCGCGGCTCGGCGCATGGCGCCCTCCTCGTCTATGCTGACAAAGGCGTTGATCTTCGTTTCGTCCGAAGCGTCCTTTGCGGCATCCGCAAGAGCCGCATCGAGAAAGACCCGAGTCGCCTCGGGGCTCGAAACCTCGCGTCCGCGTATCAGATTCCCGATATCGAGCGCGCTGAGTTTTCGCAAGTCGTCATTCATAATAGGCTGTTATCATCATCCTTCCGCCACCGTTTCCTTTAAACCGGTATGGATTTCGGATCGCTGTCGCTTCGCTCCCTTGTCCGGAGTGACGTTTTTTATTGCCGCGCCGGACTACAATGCTTTACTCTCCGTCAATTACTCCTCCACCGTCTTGAACACCTTGAAGTAATCGCCTTTACGTTCCGGCGCGTTCGCGAGCATCTCTTCGCGCCGGTCGCCGTTCGTCACGATATCATCGCGAAATTTGTTCACGGTTCGGGACGAGTGCGTCAACTCCGGCGCGCCCTCCGTGTCGAGTTCGTTCAATCTCTCCACGTAGCCGAGGATGTCCGTCAGGTCGCCCGCAAGCGCCCCGCGCTCCTCCGCGCTAAGCTCAAGCCGCGAAAGCTCCGCCAAATATTCAATTAAATCATCGTCGATTTTCATCGGACTCCTCAAAATACCATAGCTCAATAGTGCTTTTAGGATTATATCACGCAGACCCGGACAACGCGCCCCGTCTACAAAATACTCTACCAGAAAATCCAACCCACCGCTACAAATACTTCCGTAGTTTCGCGGTGATATCCGCGAGCGTCAGGGGCTTGCCTATGTGGTTATCCATGCCCGCCGCCAGGCAGCGGTCGATGTCTTCTTTGAACACGTTCGCCGTCAGCGCCACTATCGGTACGGACGTCGCCCGTGGATTGTTTATCGCGCGTATGCGGCGCGTCGCCTCGCAGCCGTCCATCTCCGGCATCTGCATATCCATGAATATGAGATCGTACCGCTCCGGGTCGGCCATGAAGAGTTTCAACGCCTCGATCCCGTTTTCCGCGCAGTCGATCTCTATGCCCGAGGGATCGAGCAAGGTCATGACAATTTCGCGGTTGATTTCAACATCCTCGGCGAGCAGCAGACATTTCCCCGCGAACTCGCCGGGTTCGGCGTCGGCGCTAGCGATTTCCCCCTCCGCTTCTTCGTTACTCGCCGGACCGTAGGCGGAGTACGCGGCGGGCAAAGGCAATGTGACGGTGAAGACGGAACCCTTGCCCGGTTCCGACTCCAAGGATATCTCCCCGCTCATGATATCTACGATACGCTTCGATATCGCGAGGCCGAGTCCCGTCCCGCCGTATTTG
>JAISZM010000132.1 GCA_031269205.1 Eubacteriales Family XIII. Incertae Sedis bacterium
GCTTTGTGGCGGCGATCTGTCTCGCCGTTATCTACCTCGGCCTTGCGCTGCTCGGCGCCTTTTATTCGAATGATCCGACGCTCATGGCTATGTATGCGGAGAACGGCAGCATCGACCAGACCTACCTGCTCAACTACATCCTCAGCAATACGATCGGGCTGGGCGGTACGGTCATCTTCGGCCTTGCGATCCTTCTTGCGACATTCTCGACGGCGCTCGGCTGCATCGGCTTGGCGTCCGAGTTCTTCAGCAGGATCACCGATCGTAAGATCAGCTACAAGGCGGCCGTGTTCACCTACGCGATCGTTGGATTCGTCGTCGCGGTTCTCCTGTCGACGACGCCCTCCGGCGTACAGACTCTGCTGAACCTGACGCTGCCCTTCCTGCTCATATCGATGCCGATAACGGTCGTCCTCATCGTCCTGAATCTGTTCTCGGAAAAAATCAACAACGACAACGTATTCAGAGGCGCGGTCATAGGCGCGGGAATATGGGGTCTCGCCAGCGGCATCGCCTACCTCATGGCTTTCACGATAGGAGGAGGGGTGGACGAAGGACTCTTCGCCGCGTCATACGGCAGCGCTTGGTACTCCGGGTTCTTCTTCGGTCCGTGGAACTTTATCTACACATTGACGGGCGACCTCGGATACATCCTTCCGGGCGCCATCGGCGCCGTCATAGGCGCCTTCATCAAGAAGGGCGGCTACTCGGAGCGTCCCTATCTGCGCGAGCACGCGGGCGACGACAGCTTCGACTGGGCGGCCCTGCAAGCCAAGAAAGCGGCGGCTGGCGCTGCTCAGTAATATCCGTAAGCGTAACGATGAAGGCGGGGGCTTCCCCCGCCTTCAGATAGAGAAAGATAAAACCGAAAATTTGTTTTGGTTTTCACACCTGGCTTGTGCCGCTGCAGGGCGGCGGATCGGAGGAGAGCATGAGCGAAGTTATACACGAACTGTTCAAGGACTACGAAGGGGTTCCTTGGCTGACACATGTCGAGTCGGATCCTTCTCCCGAAGCGCAGAAGAGGATACCGGAGTTGATAAAGGAGCTGGAGCCTTATCCGATAGCGCCCGGCAACGAGCTTGATTTTCTCGACGACAGAACGCCGGACGGCATCACGCGCGAGGACATTGACGCGCCTCACGGTCTGCATATGTATCACTATGATCCCGCGGAGAAGAACCCCGCCGCCGATGGGAGGATAATATACTATGTCCATGGCGGCGGCTTCATGCGCGGCAACGAATACTGGTGCCGATTTAACGCGATCCATCAGGCGCAGAATCTCGGCCTTCCCGTCTACGCGTGTGAATACCGCTATACTCCCGAGAACAAATATCCGAAGGGCCTCGACGATGTGGAGTGGGGGTGGAACTACCTCGTAAACGACCTCGGACTCGACCCGAAGAAGATAATCATAACAGGGGAGTCGGCCGGCGGGACGTATGAGATGGCTCTTATGGTGAGGCTGAAGAGACAGGGCAGGGAACTTCCGTCGGCGGGTTGCGTCTGCATTTCGGGATTTCTCGACTTTGCGGCCGAGAGTCCGTCCTACACGCTGAATAACGGCATTGACCCGCTGTTCTCGATAGACTTCAGTGAAACGTTAAAGTTCTATCTTGACGACCTTTCAATGGTACACGACCCGGAGGTCTCTCCGAAGTACGCGGACTTCACGGGTTTTCCCGACACGATATTCTTCGCGGACGACACGGAGGTCTTCGTCTCGGACGCGCTCATAGGCGCGGACAAACTGCACAAGCTCGGCATACGTACCAAGGCGTACATAACGCACGGACTCACTCACGTCTTTCCGCTAGAGATGCCTGAATTGCCCGAGTCGCATAAGGTGTACGAATATATAAGGGAGTTTTTCGGGTTGTAAAAGATTCTTTTATCCGGATAGCCGCGCACAGAAGCAGCCCCGCCGAAAAAGCGGGGCTACTTTTAGGCGCGCCCGGCCAGGGCGTTCGCCCTTATGATAAAATAGCAATATGCTTACCGGAGAAGATGCTAGAGGCGACAGGATATATCCGGACACCGACGTCAGGTTCATGAAGGGCGTCGGGCCTAAGAAAGCGGCTCTGCTCGCGGGACTCGGGATAACCACGATCGGCGACCTGCTTTACTCTTTCCCGCGCACCTACGAGGATCGTCGCAACAGAGTGACCATAAGCAACCTGACAGAGGGCGCGGCCGCGGCGTTCAAAGGCAGAATACTTTCCGTCTCCAACAAGCCCGCATATCACATCAAAGGGAAAAAGACCCCGCTCTATGTCCTCGTCGGCGACGACACGGGGGCGATTGAGGTCGTGTTTTTCAACTCCAGGTATATCGACCGGATGTTTACGCCCGGCAGGGAGTTTGTGTTCTTCGGCGTTCCGCAGCGAAACCGCGGCAAGTTTCAGCTCGTGCACCCGGACTTCGAGTCCGCGGATGGCGACGCGGACGACGCGGGGCGTCCCATAATGCCTGTGTACGCGCTGAAGGCGGGGCTGACACAGAAGGATATGCGGCGGTGGCACGAGGCCGCGCTGCCGGCCGTGCGCGGAGCGGAGGAATACCTACCGAAGCGCGTCGTCGAAGCCGAAAAACTGTGCGGCATAGCGCGCGCGTTGAAGGACATTCATTTTCCCGCCGACAGGGACGCTCTTTCGCAGGCGAGGTATCGGCTCGTCTTTGAGGAATTGTTGTTGCTACAGACGGGGCTGATGCGGCTGAAGCTCGGTCGGGAGTCGGGGCAGAAAGGTTTGGCGAAGACGGCGGGAGGTTCGGCAGAAGAGTTCGAGAAACTGCTTCCCTTTTCGTTTACGGGAGCGCAAAGGCGCGTCGTGAGCGAGGTCTTTGCGGACATGGCGTCGGACAGGCCGATGAACCGGCTCGTGCAGGGCGACGTCGGTTCCGGTAAGACGGCCGTTGCGGCGGCCGCCGTGTACAGGGCTGTAAAGAGCGGCTGTCAGGCCGTCGTCATGGCGCCGACGGAAATACTCGCAAGCCAGCATTACGCGTGGTTGTCGAAACTGTTCGACGGGTTGCTGAACGTGACCCTGCTCACGTCGGGCGCGTCGGCCGCGAAGCGCGGCGCCGTCACGGAGGGTTTGGCGGACGGTTCTATAGATCTCGCGGTGGGGACACACGCGCTCATACAGCCCGACGTGACGTTTCGCAGACTCGGCCTCGTCGTCACCGACGAGCAGCACCGGTTCGGCGTGAACCAGCGCATAGCGCTCGCGCGGAAGGGAACGGGAGGCGGCGATGGGCGCGGGGAAGGTATCTTTCCCGACGTGCTCGTCATGACAGCGACGCCGATACCTCGCTCCCTCGCCTTCATCCTCTATGGAGACCTCGATTCGTCCGTCATAGACGAACTGCCGCCGGGTCGCCGGAAGATAATCACGAAGACGGTCACGTCGGCAAAACGCGGGGAGGTGTACCGCTTCGTCGGGGAGGAAGTGGCGAAGGGCAGACAGGCCTACGTCGTCGCTCCGCTCATAGAGGATAACGATGAGTCGGAGACGACTGCGGACCTACGCTCAGCGGAAAGTCTGACGGACGAACTCACAAAAAAAATCGCGGGCAGGCGCGTCGCGCTGCTTCACGGCCGCATGAAGCAACATGAAAAGAACGCGGTCATGGCGTCCTTCGTCGCGGGAGAGACTGACATACTCGTGTCGACCGTGGTCATAGAAGTCGGCGTGAACGTGCCGAACGCGACCGTCATGGTGATAGAGAACGCGGAGCGTTTCGGCCTTGCCCAACTACATCAACTCAGGGGCAGAGTAGGGCGCGGCGGTGAACAGTCCTACTGTGTGCTCGTCATGGATTCGGACTCCGAGGACGCGCGCGCGCGCGTGAAGACGATGACGGAGACGGACGACGGTTTCAGGATAGCTGAGATGGACCTGTCCCTGCGCGGTCCGGGCGAACTGTTCGGCGTCAGGCAGCACGGCATACCCGCCTTGCGTCTTGCCGACCTCGCGCGCCATATCAGGATAGCGGAAAAGGCGAAGACGGCGGCGCGCGAAATACTTTCCGGCGACCCGATGCTCGTGAAGCCCGCTAACAGGGTTTTCGGGGATCGCGTGGAATTCCTGTTCAGGGATGTGACGGAAGTGGGCTTGTAAGGTAATATAATTGATGAATTGCCGCTTGGAGTTGCAAAGGTATAAGAGAGGATCATGAGAGTTATCGCGGGTGAGTACAGAGGAAGGAAGCTTGTCGCTCCTCCTGGAAGGGACATACGGCCTACGTCAGACAAGGTGAAGGAGGCGGTGTTCAGTATGCTTGCGAGCTTCGTTTCACCCGCTCCGGGCGAAGCGCCGCTCGTGGGCAAGTCCTGCCTCGACCTTTTCGCGGGTACGGGCGCGCTCGGGATTGAGGCTCTCTCGCGCGGCGCGGCGAACTGCGTCTTCGTCGAGATTAACCCCGCGGCCGCTACCGCGCTCAATGAGAATCTGAATGCGATCGTGTACGGCGGATCCACGCGGAGAGAAGATAGCTCTGCGGTCGCGGATACGGGATCCGTGCGTGTCGTCAGGTCGGATTGGCGTATCGCCCTGCGTCGGCTCGGCGGGCGCGTGATCGACGAGCCAAGTCGACGGATAGACATCGCCTTCGTCGATCCACCCTACGGAGCGGACTATTACGATGAAGTGATGAAAACATTCCTCGATTATGATATTATTAGCGATGGCGGTATCGTGGCACTCGAACGGCCCTCTCGCGGAAAAAATATTCGCGAAGGCGGGACGCGCCGGGCGCGCGGCGGCGCGGATGGCGTGAATAGCATTGAAGCTCCTTCATCCGCCGGACGTTACGAGGGGTTTTCTCTCATGCGCGAACGTCGGTACGGCAAGACGGCGATAGAATTCTACGGGAGAATAGACTCGTAGGACGGTATGCAGGCGACGGCGGACTGCGGAAAGGATCACGGCAGACGCGGACAATGAAGATAGACAAGATGTTATACGCGGGTACGTTTGATCCGGTCACGAGTGGCCACCTTGACGTCATCAGACGGGCGGTCGCGCTGACGGATGAGCTTATCGTAGGGGTCTTGATGAATTCGGCAAAACGGTGTTATTATACGGAACATGAACGTTTCGATATGCTGAAAATAGCGACCTATGACTTGGAGGGCGTGACCCTCGGTGGCTTTGGCGGTCTGCTCGCCGACTACGCCAAGGAGAACGGCGTCGGGGCAGTGGTCAGAGGACTGCGCGCGACGACGGATTTCGAGTACGAGATACAGATGGCGCAGATGAA
>JAISZM010000170.1 GCA_031269205.1 Eubacteriales Family XIII. Incertae Sedis bacterium
CCATCGTAGGCATCGCGGGACTCGAACCCACGATGGAAGCCGTGAAAAAGGGAGGACTCAGCGTGGCCCTCGCGAACAAGGAGTCGCTCGTGACGGCCGGGCGCATGGTCATGGACGCGGCGGAGAAGTCGTCCGTGCCCGTCATTCCCGTGGACAGCGAGCACAGCGCCATATTTCAATGCTTGGCCGGAAACGATGAGAACAGCATACGCCGGATCATACTCACGGCCTCGGGAGGGCCGTTCAGGGGGTTCACCCGCAGTCGCCTCTCGTCCGTGACGGTCGGCGACGCGCTCATCCACCCGAACTGGAAGATGGGGCGCAAGATCACGATAGACTCGGCGACCATGATGAACAAAGCCTTTGAGATAATAGAGGCGAAATGGCTGTACGGCGTGGACGTCGGCAACATAGAGGTGGTCATTCACCCGCAGAGCATAGTCCACTCGCTCGTCGAGTTCGGCGACGGGGCGTTGATGGCTCAGCTCGGCCACCCCGACATGAAAGTGCCGATATCTTACGCCTTTTCGGAACCGAAGCGCTGGACGACGGATACGAGGAGTCTCGATCTCATCGCGTTGCGCTCACTCTATTTCGAGGAACCGTCGAACGAGGCGCGCCGCAGCCTCGACCTCGCCTACCGGGTCATGCGCGAGAGCGAAACGGCGGGGCGCGACAGCGGCGCCGTCGCGCTGAACGGCGCAAACGAGGAACTGGTGAAACTCTTCCTCGAAGGCAAGATACAGTTCCTCGACATCATAGGCACGCTTGAGTACGTCATAGACGCGCACGCTCCAGGGGTGATCCGCGACGTGGCCGACGTGTTCGAAGCGGATGGCTGGGCGCGCGCCATGGCGCGGGAGCATGTGGAGCACAGAGCCATCGGATAAAAACATCACGCCGTCGGCGCGGACAAGGAGTCCGCGCTACTCCTCAATTTCTATCTCTTTGATGAAAAAGTCGGCGCCCTCTATGCTCTCTATTTCGAGATCCGCTCCCCCGAGCGGGCTGTCGTTCACGGCGAGCGGCCATATCTCTTTGATGTAGGACGGGACATAGGATGAGCGCTCGCCCACCTGCAGGGCGACGCGCGTGACCCTGAGACTGACTCCGTCGCCCGCCGCCGCGGTTTCGGCGGCGCCGTCCGCTTGCCTCGCCTTCAGGTATTCCTCCACGGTATCGACGACCGCGCTTATAACGCTCAATTCATGCACTTCCGCCCCTGTTACTAAATATACCGGACATAGATGTTATATTACCACAAAAGCGCGCGGGGTTGGAGAGACCGTTCTCGCGGTTCTTGTGCGATAATTCTGACTGTTTTCCTATGCCTTGCAAAAGAGGCCGGCGAGGGCTATACTGAAAAAGATAAAATGCGCGTCCAGCCGTTTGCTGTGTGCGGAGGCGCGTACTGGTGGCCCGTGATGATTCGGATCCGTTTTGTGGAGACCGTCGTTATCCGTCGCCTCTGAAATCGGAGTCGAAGTCGGAGTCGGAGTGAGCGTCGAAACAGAGATCAAAAAAATACTTGAGGACAGGGTGAATCCCCTGCTCGCGAAGCATTACGGTGCGGCCGAGTTCACGGGATATGAGGACGGGGTGGTCTATGTGAGGCTGACCGGAGCGTGTTCGACGTGTCCAGCCGCGCAGTTCACGATAGAGGATGTCGTCCGCGCCGAGGTGAAGGCTGCGCTTCCGGCGGTTGACGACGTGGCGCTCGACACGAGCGTCAGCAGCGATATTATAGATTTTGCTAAGAGAATCCTCAATAAAGAGGAAATCTTATAGTTGTTTTGAAGGAGGAATAAAAATGGCATTGATGACAGGCGAGCAGTATATCGAGAGTTTGCGCAAACTCAACACGAAGGTCTATATGTTCGGTCAGAAGATAGACAACTGGGTGGATCATCCGATCATTCGCCCGTCAATCAACTGCCTGAAGATGACCTACGATCTCGCGCAAGATCCCGAACACGAGGATCTGATGACCGCGACGTCGAACCTGACAGGCGCCAAGGTGAACCGCTTCAGCCATCTTCATCAGAGTACGGACGACCTGAAGAAGAAGGTCAAGATGCAGCGTCTGCTCGGTCAGAAGACGGCTTCGTGCTTCCAACGCTGTGTCGGGATGGACGCGTTCAACGCGATGTTCTCCACGACATATGAGATGGACAAGACGCACGGCACGTCCTATCACGAGAGATTCAAGAAGTATCTGACGTACATACAGGACAAGGATATCGTCGTCGATGGAGCTATGACGGATCCTAAGGGCGACCGCGGCAAGGCGCAGGGCGCGCAAGCCGATCCGGATCTCTTCGTCCGCATCGTGTCGAAGAACGATGAAGGCATCGTCGTGCGCGGGGCGAAGGCGCACCAGACGGGTTCTATCAATTCCCATGAACATCTCATCATGCCGACCCAGGCGGTGAGCGAGGACGACAAGCAATACGCCGTCGCATTCGCCGTTCCGTCGGACGCTGAGGGGCTGTTCATGATCTACGGCCGTCAGTCCTGCGACACGCGCAAGCTCGAGAAGGACGCGGATGTCGATCTCGGCAACAAGCGGTTCGGCGGGCAGGAGGCGCTCGTCGTATTTGACGACGTATTCGTGCCGTGGGATCGCGTGTTCATGTGTGAGGAAGCCGATTTTTCGGGTATGCTCGTAGAACGTTTCGCGGGTTACCACCGTCAGTCGTACGGTGGCTGCAAGGTCGGCGTCGGCGATGTCATCATCGGCGCCGCGGCGCTCGCGGCCGACTATAACGGCGCGGCCAAAGCTTCGCACGTCAAGGACAAGCTCATCGAGATGACGCACCTGAACGAAACGCTCTACTGCTGCGGCATCGCGTGTTCAACGGAGGGCTATCCGACGGACGCCGGCAACTATCAGATCGATCTTCTGCTCGCGAACGTCTGCAAACAGAACATTACGCGCTTCCCATACGAGATAATCAGACTCGCCGAGGATATCGCGGGTGGACTCATGGTCACGATGCCTTCACAGGCGGATTTCCGCTCCGATCTGAAGGTGCCGACGAAGTCGGATATGACGGTCGGTCAGTGGGCCAACAAGTTCTTCGTCGGCGTGGACGGCGTGCCTACGGAGAACCGTATGCGCGTGCTGCGCTTCATCGAAAACGTCGCGCTCGGCACGGCCGCGGTCGGCTACCGTACGGAGTCAATGCACGGCGCGGGTTCGCCGCAGGCGCAGCGCATCATGATAGCCAGGCAGGGCAATATCGCGGCGAAAAAAGAGCTGGCGAAGGCTATCGCGGGTATCAAAGACTGACGCGAAGGTTCTATAGTTTTGCTCGTGGGTTTTAAATTTTGCGGTGGCTGCAACCCGGTATATGACCGACGCGCCGCCTACGAAAAAATAAGGAGCGATGTCTGTGTCCGCGCCGCCGAAAGGGGCGTGGAGGTGAGTTTTGAGCCGGTGCGGGAGGGCGTCCGATATGACGCTCTCCTTGTAATTTGCGGATGTGCGAACCGCTGCGCAAGCCTGACGGCGTACGATCCGGAGGCGCCCCGCGTCTACGTGTACGGCGAAGGCGGCGTGTCCGACGCCGGGTTGCGGCTCGCGGCGCTCGTATGAGCAGTGTTTGGGCGCGGCAAGGTCGCCCGTAAAACCCGTATGTTGATAGGGTGGGAACTGAAGTCGTCGCGCAAGAGTTGACAGGAGAATGTAGGAGAATGAAAGGGGCTGACCATGGGATGGAGAGAGCATTATAAGGAGCGCAAGGTGAACGCGGCCGAAGCGGTGGGTCGCATCGGGGGCGGTAGTCACGTCGTGCTTGCACACTGCGCCGGAGAGCCTGCCGCGCTGACGCGCGCTATGGTCGAAAACGCGGATCGTTACGACAATGTGGTCATACACCACATGGTAAGGCTCGGGCCGATCGACTACGCGACGCCCGGTCTCGAAAAGAAATGTCGTGTAGAACCGTGGTTCAGCGGGATCAACGCGAGAGCAGCGATATCCGAGGGGCGCGGAGATTTTGCTCCCGTGTTTTTTCACGAGGTGCCCATCCTCATACGCGCGGGGCGGCTCGGGTGTGATGTGGCGCTCATCAGCGTGAGTCCACCTGACGAGAACGGGTTCGTCAGTACGGGCGTTTCCGTCGACTACACGCATCAGGCGGTCAGGACGGCACAGTACGTGGTGGCGCAGGTCAACCCGCGTATGCCGAGGACGCTGGGCGAGAGTTTTCTTCACGTCACGGAGATCGACGCGTTCGTCGAAGCGGAGGATGAACTCTTCGAGGTCACGCCTCCGAAGATCACCGACGTGGAGCGCGCCATCGGGGAGCACTGCGCGTCTCTCGTCGAGAACGGATCCACTCTCCAGCTCGGCATAGGAGCTATTCCCGACGCGGTGATGTTATTTCTCAAAGACAAGAAGGATATCGGCATTCATTCGGAGATGATAGCGGACGGCACGCTCGAACTTTACAACAGCGGCGTCATCAACAACGCTCTCAAATCGGAGAACAAGGGCAAGATGACGGTCACCTTTCTCATGGGTACGCGGGCGCTCTACGACTTTGCGCACGACAACCCGGCCATTGAGGTCAGACCCGTCGACTACGTGAACCACCCGATCACGATCTCCCGCCAATATAAGATGGTGTGCATTAACTCGGCCATGCAGGTTGACCTCATGGGACAGGTCAACGCCGAGGCGATCGGCTTCAACCAGTTCTCCGGCGTGGGCGGGCAGGTCGACTTTGTGCGCGGCGCGTCGATGGCCGAGGGCGGCAAGTCGATAATCGCGATGCCATCCGTCACGGTCAAAAAAGACGGGACTGCCATCTCGAAGATAGTTTCCTCCCTCGACGAGGGCGCGCCTGTCACGACCTCGCGCTGTGACGTCGACTACGTGGTGACGGAGTTCGGCATCGCGGCGATGAAAGGAAAGTCGCTCAGGCAGCGCGCTAAGAACCTCATACAGATAGCCTATCCCGACGCGCGCGACTCGTTAAAGGAGGAATTTGAGAGGCGGTTTAAGGAGAAGCTGTGAGGCTTCGCGCCCGGTGGGGTGAAACCGTTTACGGCGGGACTCACCCTCTGCCCGTAATTCGGATAAGACGCAGATATATGCGGTAATAATCACTAACTGTTTGTTTTTTGAAGCTTGAAAGAAAGAAGGTCTGTCATGTTAGCATTGAGGGTAGCGCCAAAGATTTATTATTTTGACACGGTCGCGGAGTTCAACGATGAGTTCAAGATCGGGGAGAGGGATCTTCTCGTGACGAACGAATGGATATACACGCCGTACGTCGCGCCGCTTGGCGTCAAGACGAACGTCGTGTTTCAGGAGAAGTTCGGCCTGGGCGAGCCGTCCGACGAGATGATCGACGGACTTGTGGCGGCCGCGAAACAGTACGACTACGATCGCGTCGTCGCGCTTGGTGGCGGTACTATCGTGGACATCTGCAAGATGCTGGCGCTCGACGTACCCGAAAACTCGCTTGACCTCTTTACGGGCGAGGTTCCGCCGAAGAAGGTGAAGGAGCTCGTCGTCATACCGACGACCTGTGGTACGGGTAGCGAGGTCACAAACGTAGCCATCGCGGAGCTGAAGAGCCTTGACGTGAAGAAGGGCATAGCCGTGGACGAGACTTACGCGGACATAGCGGTGCTAATTCCCGAGACGATGAAGGGACTGCCCTACAAGGTGTTCGTCACGTCGTCCGTAGACGCGCTCATCCACGCGGTCGAGAGCTTCCTCTCGCCCAAGGCGTCGCCGTTCACGGAGATGTATTCGAAGCGCGCCATCAAGATGATCGTGCGCGGTTACAAGACCATCGCCGGCAAGGGTGAGGACGCGTTCAAGGATCACCTGAAGGATTTCGTCTTCGCGTCCAACTACGCGGGCATAGCGTTCGGCAACGCGGGTTGCGCGGCCGTACACGCCTTGTCGTATTCGATAGG
>JAISZM010000201.1 GCA_031269205.1 Eubacteriales Family XIII. Incertae Sedis bacterium
AATGGTAGGTTCCGTACCACTCGGCCGTGTCTAAGAAGTCTATGCCGCTGTCCAAGGCGTAGCCGACGACATCCGCGCCCTCGGCGAGCGGCAGCCGGAGCTGCGTCCGGCCGATGGAAAGCACCCCCATACCGACACTCGTCACCGTTATCCCGCTCCGTCCCAATTCGCGTTTCTCCATGGGGATTATTTTAACACGAATTATCACCCCGGCACTTAGGGGTAATACTTGTGGTAAAATATTATTCTGAAAGGATAGGTAACATGCAAAAGATCGGACTCAACGAACTCAGGACGATGTTCCGCGATTTCTTCGTCGACAAGGGACATCTCGCGCACAAGAGCTACTCGCTCATTCCCGAAAAGGACACGAGCCTGTTGCTCATCGGGGCGGGCATGGCGCCGCTGAAGCCTTATTTCACGGGCGCGGAAACGCCGCCGCGGGTGCGCATGACGACATGTCAGAAGTGCATCCGCACGGGCGACCTCGACAACGTCGGGCGCACGGCGAGGCACGCCACGTTTTTCGAGATGCTCGGCAATTTCTCGTTCGGCGACTATTTCAAGAAGGAGTCGCTGACGGGGGGTTGGGAGTTCGTGACCGAGGTGCTCGGGATGCCCGAGGACAGGCTTTGGGCGAGCGTCTACCTCGAGGACGACGAGGCGTACGACATCTGGGTGAACGATATCGGGTTGCCGGCGAGCCGCGTCGTGAAGCTCGGCAAAGAGGATAATTTCTGGGAGATAGGCGTGGGGCCGTGCGGGCCGTGTTCGGAGCTGTACTACGACCGCGGGCCGGAGCACGGTTGCGGCGAGCCGGACTGCAAGCCCGGGTGCGACTGCGACCGCTTCGTCGAGTTCTGGAACCACGTTTTTACTCAGTTCAACAGGGACGAAGAGGGTACTTACACGCCTCTTGCGAACCCGAACATCGACACGGGGCTCGGACTCGAGCGGCTTGCCTGCATCATGCAGGACACGGACTCCATCTTCGAGGTCGACACGATCAAGCACATACTCGACGGGATCGTGAAGATAAGCGGCGTCGAATACGAGGACGGCGCCGCGCCGACGGACGTATCGATACGCATCATCACGGATCACATACGCAGCGTCACCTTCCTGATCGCGGACGGCGTCATGCCGTCTAGCGATGGCAGGGGGTACATACTTCGCAGATTGCTGCGGCGCGCGGCCGTACACGGAAGGAAGCTCGGCGTAGACAGGATATTCCTCACTGAACTCGCGGACCTCGTGATCGAGGTTTCGGGCGGCGAGTACGAAGAACTCGTCGAAAAGCGCGAGTACATACACAAGATCATCAAGCTTGAGGAAGAGCGTTTCGCGCTCACGATAGACCGCGGCAGCGACTTGCTGAGTGAATACATCAGCGACATGAAGGAGTTTGAGCAGGGCGTACTGTCCGGGGACAGGGTCTTCAGGCTTCACGACGAGATGGGTTTCTCTCCGGAACTGACGAAGGAACTGCTTGCGGAGCACGACATAGAGATCGACGAGGACGGCTATCTCGCGGAACTGAAGATACAGCAGGAGCGCTCGCGCCAAAGCCGCAAGACGGTGAACGTGGAGGCGTGGACGGATAACGATAGTATTGTATCGGGGCTTGACAAGACCGAATTTATCGGCTACGACACGCTGCAGAGCCGCGCGCGCGTGCTGCGCGTCATTTCCGGAACGAAGGCCGTGGACATCGCCTGCGCAGGGGAAACCGTCGGAATCGTGCTTGACAGGACGCCGTTCTACGCGGAGAGCGGCGGGCAGGCGTCGGATGTCGGCGACCTCGTCGGCGAGAACAGCTTCGCCCACGTGGACATGGCGCGCAAGGTGAACGGCGTGTTCATCCACCACGCCGAGATCGAAACGGGCGCGATCAATGTAGGCGATGAACTGCTCTGTACTGTCGAGGCGACTACGCGCAACCGGACCGCGCGCAACCACACCGCGACGCATCTGCTGCACAAGGCCCTGCGCGAGGTGCTCGGCGGCCACGTGCAACAGGCGGGTTCGAGCGTGGACGCCGAGCAACTGCGCTTCGACTTCACTCACTACGAGGGCGTGAACGGGTATAAGCTCGGCGAGATAGAAGTCATAGTCAACCGCGTCATAGACGAGTTCATGCCCGTCACGACGACGGAAACGGACATCGAGGAAGCGAAAAAGAAGGGCGCTACGGCTCTCTTCGACGAGAAGTACGGCGACAAAGTGCGCGTCGTCGAGGTCGGCGATTTCAGCATGGAACTCTGCGGCGGCACGCATGTCCGCAACTCGGGCGAGGTGGGCGCCTTCAAGATACTCTCCGAGAATTCCATAGGTTCAGGGACGCGCCGTATTGAGGCGATAACGGGAACGGGCGTGTTGAATCCGCTGACGCGCGCGGAGGACATTCTCGCTGAACTCAGCAAGGTCTTCAAATCTGCTCCGGATACGATACTCGACAAAGTCGGCGACGTCCTCACTGACATGAAGTCGCTGAGGGACGAACTTGACGGCATACGAAAAGAGGGTATCGGCTCGTCCGTAGATTCCCTGCTCGCGTCCGCGACGGACGTGGACGGCGGAAAACTCGTGACGGGGAGTTTCGAGGGGCTGACGGCCGAAGACCTACGCGCCATGGCCGACGATATAAGGGCCGCCGCAAAGGATGTCATAGCGGCGCTCGCCTCCGTCACGAACGGAAAGGTCGTCTTCATCGTCGCCGTGTCCGATACCATGCAGGAGAAGGGCCACCAGGCCGGCGCTATAGTGAAAGCTATGGCCGAGGCGGCCGGCGGCGGTGGCGGTGGCAAGGCTGACATGGCGCAGGCGGGCGCGAAGAACCCGTCGAAAGTGGGGGAGGCCATGGCGGCGGTGAAGGAGTTTCTCGGAGCGGCGTAGAGCGTTGTAACGGCAAGCGGTGACCGGGTTGAAAAAACCGGTTGAAAATAATCTGTAAAATTATTTCATATGCCCTTGCGAACAGGTGTTTATTCAAGTATAATATCTATTGACGGAAGCAATACCGGGTCGAAGTTTTTTTCTTACGCATATTGTCCGGCGAGGCGGGATCTGTTCGCTGCACGGACGGAAAGAGGCATTGTAATCATTATGGAAAATCGCAACACTCAGGTATACGAGGGGCAGGATAAGCCCGCTAAGAAGACCACGCTCGAGATACTGTCGACGGTGTATGAAGCCCTTGAGGACAAGGGTTATAACGCCATAGACCAGATAGTGGGGTATATACTGTCCGGGGATCCGTCATACATTACCGGGCACAACAACGCCCGCAACCTGATCCGGCAGGTCGAGCGCGACGATCTCGTCGAGGAGCTCCTCCATAGTTATCTCGGGAAATAGTCTGTTTCTCCGGACGCCGCCCGTCGTCGGCAAGCGGTATGAGACGCCTCGCTCTTGACGTAGGCGACGCAACGATTGGCGTCGCCCTGAGTGATGAACTCGGCATAACCGCCCGAGGGCTTTTTACCATACAAAGAACCGACGTCAAGTCTGACATGCGGAAAATCATGGAAACCGTGAAAGAAGAGGGTGCGAGGGCGGTCGTGGTGGGCTTGCCGCTCAATCTAGACGGTTCGGACAGCGTGCAGACGCAAAAGACGCGCGATTTCGCGGCAAAGCTCGGAAACCGGCTGCGCAGCAACGCGATGGCCGACGTGGACGTAGTCCTGTACGACGAGCGCTTCACGACGAAGATGGCGGAGCGCGTATTGATAGAAGCGGACATGAGCCGAAAAAAGCGCGCAAAGATCATAGACAAGCAGGCGGCCGTGATCATACTGCAGAGTTATCTGGAATCTGTAAGGTGAGCCGGCGACCCATGAAGGCAAAATGTTCCGTTATGGTTTCACGCGCCGATTCGTACCCACTATCTAGCCGATAGAACAATATAGAGATAAACCCCACGAGACGAAATCACAGAATAAAACCGGGACGTAGACACGCATTAGAGGATCTCTCTTGAGGAGGATTAACCACTCCCATTCATCTATTCCGAAAACATAGATTTTAGGAATAGATGAATAACAAATAATAGGAACGTTGTTGACCGTAAAATTATTATGTTAGCTTAAGTTGCCCTCGTGCCACCTGCTCGAAGCGATATATGCCATATAGGTGTTGAAATTTCAATGTTAATAAGGCGGTACGCTCAAAATGGCTCTCTGCGCGTCTTTATTGTGGTTTTGGTATCACGGTGCCTGTTGATACGTTTTCTTCTGGGGATTGCACGTCTGTAGATCCGCTTTTGCTTCGCCCTCTGGCGGCTTACGGCACTATCGGCGCTTTGACGACCTGCCCAGGATAGATATAGCCTGTGTCCAGGCTGTTGGCGGCCCTGATCTCCGACACGTACTGCCTGATGGGCTTGTCGTCAGGTTTGTTGGCTCGCGCTATCGACCACAAGGTGTCCCCGGACTTGACCGTGACGTCCTTGTACGCCTGCTTCTCCGTGCCCGACACGCCTCCGCCCAGCGCGTACCCCGCTATGATGGCCACCATAACGATCATGGCCGTTATAAACGTCAGAAACCTGGGCTTCGATTTGACTCTATATCTCTTTCCCGCAATCACGAAGGTATTCATCTGCCACACTCCCATATACTCTCTCATCCAAACGTCCAGGTTTTTCTGAAACGTGCGTTCATATTATTTAGCATAAACGAACGTTAGTTTTCTGTCAAGAGATATTTGTGAACAGACGTTCAACATTAACCTTTCGGCAATAATCGTGTAATCACCGCTATGTACGGAGGCGGTCAGTAGTCGCTTCGATCCTTGCCGTAGATGCCGGTCTCGTCGTTTTGGCCATCTTCGAAGTGCGCTTCTATGTATTCCACTACGGCGGTCTTGTCCACCACCTTGTACGGCGCGCCTGTAATGGGGTCGAAGGTCATGAGCGCCCTGCCCGCGTACCTCTTCGCCTCGTCCTTCACGGGCTTTTTGCGGGACTTTTTCGCCTTGTAGATGCGGCATATCAATCCCGCGATAACGATGACGGGAACAATCCCGAATATGAGTATGTCCGTAGCGCTATTAAAAACTCCGAATATTACCATAGTCATCACCAAAACCCGTCACGCTACATCGAAGCCGCATCCTAGACGCCTTACACCGCGTCGGCTGCAATGTCAGCGAGTGAGGCTCGCGACGCCACCGAGGCGCGGGCTACCACGTCCATGCTGGGTATCGTGACGCTCTCGGCGCTCCCGCCCTCGATCATCGCGAACAGCCTGTCCAGGGCCTCGTCCGCCAGCGTCTGCGGGGATATAGGTATGGTCGTCAGCGGCGGTTCGATATATCTCGCCTCGGGTACGTCGTCGATGCCGATGAAGCTGATATCCTCGGGTACGCGGTAGCCCGCCTCGCGCGCGGCGTTCATCGCGCTGATCGCGAAGTTGTCCTGTACGCAGAGCACGGCCGTCGGATGGCCGTTAGCGGCGGCCGGCGGCCCCGCGGACAGTATCCCTCGCATCGCCCCGGCGGCGCCTTCGCTACAGGAGGCCTCGCCACGCACCCATTCCTTGCGAACCGTCAAACCCCATTCGCGCATGGCCCTGCGGAAGCCGCGCTTCGTCGCGCTGAAAAAGGACGGGAGCGCCCTCATCCCTATGAAGGCTATATCCCTGTGACCGAGTGAGGCCAGGTATGACGCGGCGCGGTAGGAAAGCCCCTCGAAGTCTATCTTCACGGACACGGCGTCCGGCTCCGCCTCGAAGCCGGGATTTATGACCACATAGGGTACGCCCTTCCCTTTCAGCGCGCCGGCCACGCCGGGCATGACGCCCTGAAACGCGATAAGGCCGTCGGTGTCGCCCTTGCGGATCAGATCAGTGAGCGTGCAGTCGTTTTTGTCGTCGGATTGGAAAACAGGCACAATGCTGTAGCTGCTGGAGGACAGGCGCTCCGCCATGCAGGCGATGACGCCGAAGTAGAAAGTCTTGCACGCGGGCGCGGCCTC
>JAISZM010000204.1 GCA_031269205.1 Eubacteriales Family XIII. Incertae Sedis bacterium
TGAATACGGGCGAGGAGATCACGGATTTTTTTCTCGTCAAGGAGATAACCGTCAAGACGGGTTCGAACAAGAAGCAGTACCTCGACCTTCGGCTCGGCGACCGCACCGGCGAACTTTTCGCGAAAAAATGGGACATTTCCGACGAGGAACTTGAAGGGCTTTCGAAGTATCGCGTCGGGGACATCATCAAGGTGAAGGCTCAGGTGACGGAGTGGAACAACGCGCGACAGTTGAAGATAGCGAAGATAAGGCATTCCGGTCCTGACGACGGACTAGACAAGAACGACTTTTACAAGGCCGCGCCCGAGGATCCGGGCGAGATGTTCTCGTTCATCCTCGCGCGCGCCGAGGCGATAGAGGACGGCGATTTTAAGGCCGTGTCCGTCAAGCTGCTGAACGATAACAAGGACAAGCTGCTGTATTATCCCGCGGCGGCGCGCAACCATCACGCGGAGTACGCGGGTCTGCTCTGGCATATGAAATGTATGCTCATGATGGCGGATCGATACTGTGAGGTGTACACTTTTTTGGACAGAGATCTGCTCGCGTGCGGCGTCATCATACACGACATCGAGAAGATCCGCGAGATGAATTCGGACGAGAACGGTGTCGTGTCCGAGTACAGCGTTGAAGGAGTGTTGCTCGGCCATTTGGTTCAGGGAGCGGCGGCTATGCGCTGCCTCGCGACCGAACTCGGACTGCCGGAGGAGAAGGCGGTGATGCTCGAACACATGATAATATCGCATCACTACGAGCCGGAATACGGCAGCCCGCGCAGACCGATGTTCCCCGAGGCCGAAGCTCTGCACTATCTCGACATGGTCGACGCGAAGCTGTTCGATATGGAAGAGGCGCTCGCGGGCGCGGCGCCCGGAGGCTTCTCTGAACGCGTCCGGACGCTCGACAATCGCCGGATTTATAAAAGGTCATGGTGACCGAAGACAGCGCCGCGCGTTCGGCTGCGATCAAATCGCTGAAAGCCCTCGGCTTTACGTACACGGCCGCTGTCAAACTCTACGAGGCCTACGAGGACGAGGCCGTCGACGTCGTCATGCGCGACCCCTACCGAATCGTGATAGACATACCGGGCATCAGTTTCAAGACGGCCGACGCCGTAGCCGCCGCGCTCGCCTCGGATAACGGGATGCTCTGCTCCGCCGCCGCCGCGCCCGCCCCCGATGGCGGGATGCCCCGCGCCGACGCAGCCGCCGCGCCGACCCCCGATATGCCGGAACCGTCCGTCCGCGTCTCTCACCGCACGGCCGCGGGCGTCCTCTACATACTCACGCGCTACGCCGCCGAAGGCCACACCTGCGTGCCGCGCCGCACACTCATCGACCGCGCGATCGAGCTTTTGGACGTCGCCACGGACGACGTGGAGGACAGCCTTTTCGACCTACTCGTCGACGGTCGCGTCAGCGAGGCCTCCGTAGGCGGCTCGCCTCGCGTCTTTCTCACCCGCTACCTCCTCGCGGAGCGCCGCGTATGCGCGGGACTCATGCGCCTCATGTCGTCCGAGCCGAAAAGCCTGTACGCCGACCCCGCCGACCTCATCGCGAAGACGGAGGCTTCGCTCGGCATCAGCCTTTCGGAAGAACAGCGCGCCGCGGTCAAAGACTCGCTCGGCGGCGGCGTGTTCGTCGTCACGGGCGGCCCCGGCACGGGGAAGACGACGATCATCAAAGCGGTCATAGACATATTCGAACACGCGGGTCTGCGTACCGCCGTAGCCGCGCCGACGGGCAGGGCGGCCAAACGCGTCACCGAGGCGACCGGCCACCGTGCGTCCACGATACATCGCTTGCTCGAATACTATTACGACGAGTCCGCCCGCGAAATGTACTTCGGGCGAAACGCGAACAACAAACTCAACTGTGAGGCCATCATCATCGACGAGGCGTCCATGATAGACGCCGTACTCATGGACGCGTTGCTCGAAGCCGTCGGTACGGGCGCGCGCCTCATCATCGTCGGCGACGCCGATCAGCTACCGCCCGTCGGCGCGGGCGACGTGCTGCGCGACATCCTCGAAAGCGGGCGCGTCCCGCGCGCCGAACTGACCGAGATATACCGTCAGGCCGCCGAGAGCATGATAGTCGTGAACGCCCACCGCATCAACCGGGGCGAATACCCGGAGGCGGACGGCGAAGACTCCGACTTCATCATGCTTGAGCGGGAGTCGGGGAAGGACGCGCTGAGAGATATTATTCGCCTGTGCTCGGGCGGCCTGCCCGGCCCGTCCGGTTTGCCCGGTTTGCCTGGCTTGCCCGGCTCGTCCGGTTTGCCTGGTTTGCCCGGCCCGCCCGGCTTGCCAGCCGCGGGCGTGCAGGCCCTCTCTCCGATGAAGAAGGGTATGCTCGGTTGCGAGAACATGAACAGGGAGCTCCAGGCCGCGCTCAACCCGCCCGCGCCCTCGAAGGCCGAGCGAAAATACGGAGCGCGCGTATTCCGCGAGGGCGACCGCGTCATGCAGACGCGCAACAATTACTCGCTCGAGTGGACCGACTCATCCGACGGCAGCGAAGGCCGCGGAGTGTTCAACGGCGACATGGGCGTCGTCGTGGACATCGACGGATCCATCGGCGCCGTGACCGTTGCGTACGACGAAACGAAATACGTCTCCTATGCCGCGGACGGTCTCATGGAACTGGAACACGCCTACGCGATAACTGTGCATAAGAGTCAGGGCAGCGAGTTTCCCGCCGTCGTCGTCCCCGTCTACGCGGCCGCGCCCATGCTCATGACGCGCAATCTCCTATACACGGCCGTCACGCGCGGCAAGAGATCGGTCACGCTCGTCGGCTCTACAGACAGGCTGCGGCAGATGATCGACAATGACAAAGGACTCACGCGCTATTCGGGATTGAAATCATTTCTCGTAGCGTACACGGAGGCGGCCGATGCGCACAGATGACGTTGGGACGCGGGGCGCGGGAGTGAGCGCGGGAGGACGGCACGCACCGATTGACAGGGCGCTCGGCGCCGCCCTGAATCTGCTGTTTCCGAGCGACATCTACTGCGCCGCCTGCGGCGCCTACATCGACGGCACGCGCCCGTACGCCCTGTGCGACACATGCGTGCGCGAGATAGCGTGGCACGCGGGCGACACCTGCGCCGTCTGCGGCAAGGCCCTCGCCCCGCGTCGCTCGGGCGGCGTCTGCCACGACTGCCGCGAGTCCGGGCGCGCCTTCGACGCCGGCGCTTCGTGCTGTACCTACACAGGCCCCGCGCGCGATCTCGTGAGGGCGATGAAATACAAGGACTCCGCGTGGATAGCGGTCAAGCTCGCCGATGTGATGTACGACCGCCTGCGGCAACTCGCGCGCGCCGAAGTGGAGCGCTCTGACCGTGTGAGGTGTAACAGGGACAGATCCGTTGTACCTCCGTCGATATTCCTCCTAGGCCCCTCCGTCGTTATTCCCGTTCCGATGACCGAAGCGAAGCGGCGAAAGCGAGGCTACGATCAGGCCGAAATCATCGCGCGCCGACTCGCGAAGCTCATAGACGCGCCGTTCGGAGACGGCGTCCTGCGACGCAAACGCGACACGTCGGTAATGAGCGGACTCGGCTTGCGGGAACGGCGCGCGAACATGGTCGACGCTTTCGAGGTCGCCACCGACATACGCGAATCGGCGAGTGACGGCGTCGCCGAAGAGAGAGGACTTGCCGACGGGTTCGGCGAGCCGGCGCTTGTTGGGGACGAGAGTGAACTGTCGCTCTTCGATGTCCTGCTGGTGGACGACGTATTCACGACGGGCAGCACGGCCGACGCCTGCGCGGCCGCGCTGAAAGAAGCCGGAGCGAAACGCGTGACGCTCTTCACCTTCGCCGCGGGCGCGGACGTAGACCCGCGCGCGGCGACTGAATAGTTTCGATTTAACCACTGAATAGTCACTTTTCAAAATTCGAAATTGTACAAAAAATATTATGAATCATGTTTAAAGTGCGCATTTTGTGGTATCATAATATATATAGTACTGTAAGGGGGAGTCTAACAGACAGTTGCGGGCACAGAACGCATGAGTACACAGGGTATTTTCTCTGGAATAATATGTAAGGGGGGGGGGTTGAAAAAAGGCTTTACGCTCGTGGAGGTTATAATGATTATCGCTATAATCTCCATTCTCGGGGCTGTCGCCATACCCGCCCTCACCGGCTATGTAGATAAAGCGGACGAAACGGAGATCAAGCAACACCTCGCTACCTGCGTAGAAGCCATACAGACTTGGGGGACGGAACGATACGCGGACGACCGCATCGGACAGGGGCAGCTCGTCTTTCCCGTGAATCCGGATTCCGAAGACCCTTCTCATCCCGCAGTTCCCTACGCCCCCTCGTTCTCGCCATATAAGGCCAACAATTGGCTTTCCTTGGTGGACGAATACTCCAACCTCAATCTCAGTCCGTCCATATGGTCTATCACCGAGGTCAGGTTCGACGACCGAAACAAGCTGGTGCGCCTTGCGCTTCACAGGAATGACTTTGGTCAGACCGCCCTGTACACGGCTGAGGGTGTGTACAATGACGGTGGCGGTGGCGACCCCGGCGGCGGCGGCGGCGGACCCGATCCGCCCGGCACGTCGATACACTATGACGTGGTGTTCGACTCGCAGGGAGGCAGCGCCGTAGCCACGCAGAGGGTGCTGAAGGGCAGCACAGCGGTCAAGCCCGACGACCCCTATCCCCCTTCCGATCCGAGTTGGGAAGGCTACAGCTTCGACAAATGGTGCCGGGACAAGGCCGGACTACAACCGTATGACTTCAGTTCGCCCGTCACCAAGTCCATCACCCTTTACGCGAAGTGGAGAGAGCCGGT
>JAISZM010000006.1 GCA_031269205.1 Eubacteriales Family XIII. Incertae Sedis bacterium
CTGCGCCGGTTCAATGCCTCCGCGAGGTTCAGCGAAGTCTGCCCGCCGAACTGCAAAATCACTCCCTCGGGCCGCTCCTTTTTTATTACATTCATAACATCGTCTATGTGGAGGGCCTCAAAGTACAGTTTGTCCGAGGTGTCGAAGTCCGTGCTGACAGTCTCGGGGTTGTTGTTGATTATGACGGCCTCATAACCCAGGTCCTTGATGGCCCAGACGCCCTGCACGCAGCAGTAGTCGAACTCGATGCCCTGACCTATGCGGATCGGGCCGGAGCCGACGACGAGGATCTTCGGGTCGTCCGTCACGCGGCCCTCATCCTCCTCGTCGAAGCACGAATAATAGTAGGGCGTGACGGCCTCGAACTCGCCGCCGCAGGTGTCGACGACCTTGTATACGGGGAATATGTCGTTGTAGACGCGTATGTCGGTCAGCACCTCGCGCGGCGCGCCGGAAAGCGCGAGTATCTCATTGTCCGTGAAGCCGATCTCCTCGGCCTCGCGCAGTATCTCCGCGTCTATGCCGCGCCCGGCGAGAGTGTTCTCCATCTTGACTATGCGATCCACCTTCGAAAGAAACCACCGATCCACCTGCGTAAGTTCGTAGATGGCCTCGCGAGTGAAGCGCGCGTCCGCGCCGCCGCGCGTCCTGCCCCGCCTCATGGCCTCGGCTATCGCGAATATCCTCTCGTCGTCGCGGAAACGTATCTTCTCTATGAGTTCGTCGTCCGTCATAGCCATGATGCGCGGCGCGCGCATACCCTCGAGTTTGATTTCGAGCGACGTTATGGCTTTCAGCAACGCGCTCTCGAAGGTGCGCGATATGGCCATGACCTCGCCCGTGGCCTTCATCTGTGTGCCGAGTTTGCGCGAGGCCGTCTTGAATTTGTCGAAGGGCCATTTCGGGAATTTCACAACGCAGTAGTCGAGCGTCGGCTCGAAGCAGGCCGAGGTTTCGCCCGTTACGTAATTCTTCAGTTCGTCGAGACCGTAGCCGAGGGCTATCTTCGCGGCGAGCTTCGCGATGGGGTAGCCGGCCGCCTTCGACGCGAGGGCCGAACTGCGGCTCACGCGCGGGTTGACCTCTATGACGATGTAGTCGCTCGTGTCGGGGTCGAGCGCGAACTGCACGTTGCAGCCGCCCTCGATCTCGAGGCTGCGGATGATGCGCAGGGCGGCGTCCCGCAGCATCTGGTACTCAAAGTCGCGCAGGGTCTGTATCGGGGCGACGACGATGGAGTCGCCCGTGTGCACGCCGACGGGGTCGAAGTTCTCCATGCCGCAGACCGTGATGCAGTTGTCCTTGGCGTCGCGCATGACCTCGTACTCGATCTCCTTCCAACCGGCGACCGATTCCTCGAGCAGTATCTGGCCTATCGCGCTGTTCTCCATGCCGCGTTCCGTGAGCGTCTTCAGTTCCTCGTCGCACGTAGCTATGCCGCCGCCCGTACCGCCGAGCGTATAGGCGGGGCGTATGATGACGGGGTAGCCGACCTCTGCGACGAAAGCCTTGCACTCGTCGAGCGTCGTGGCGATGACACTGGCCGGTATCGGCTCGCCTATCTCCTGCATGAGCCGCTTGAATTCCTCGCGATCCTCAGCGCGGCGTATGCTCTCCTCCTTCACGCCGAGCAGGCGCACGCCGTACTTCGTGAGGACGCCTTTCTTGTCAAGTTCCATCGCGAGATTCAGCCCCGTCTGGCCGCCGAAGCCCGCAAGCAGACCGTCCGGGCGTTCCCGCTCTATGATGATTCCGATGGCCTCTTCGGTCAGGGGTTCGAGATAGACCTTGTCGGCTATGCCGGGGTCGGTCATGATGGTCGCGGGGTTGCTGTTCACGAGGACGCACTCTATGCCTTCCTCGCGTATGGCCTTGCACGCCTGGGTGCCGGCGTAGTCGAACTCGGCCGCCTGACCTATTATGATGGGGCCTGAGCCTATCATGAGGACTTTGCGCAGGGCTGTGTCTTTAGGCATGGACGCCACCGCCTTTCGCGCCCGTCCCGAACACCTCTATGAAGCGATCGAACAGGCTCTCCGAATCGTTCGGGCCGGGCGAGCCTTCGGGGTGATACTGCACGGAGAACACGGGTAGCTCGTCGTGGCGCATACCCTCGACCGTGCCGTCGTTCAGGTTCACGTGCGTCACGGTCAGTCCTTTGCCGGCGATGCTCCCGGGGTCCACGGCAAAGCTGTGGTTTTGCGAGGTGATCGCACTCTTCCCCGACTCGAGATCCTTGACGCCGTGGTTCGCGCCACGGTGTCCGAACTTCAGCTTGTACGTCCTGCCGCCGAAGGCGAGCGCTATGATCTGGTGTCCCATGCAGATGCCGCAGATCGGCAGTTCGCCGATGAGCGACCTCGCGGCCTCTATGCCCTCCGTCGCCTGTTCGGGGTCGCCCGGGCCGTTCGAGAGGAAGAGACCGTCGGGCTTGAGCGCCCTGATGTCCTCCGCCGTCGAGCCGTAGGGAAGAAGAACGACCTCGCAGCCGCGGTCCGTGAAGCTCTGTAGGATATTGCGCTTGATACCGAAGTCGTAGACAGCGACGCGCAGCCCCGCGCCGACGCCCGAGCAAGCGCCCGCTCCGAAGCCGGTTCTCCCGCCCGTTTCCATTATTATTCCATCATATAAGGAAGGATCGCCGCTCGCGCCGCCGCAGACGATTCGCCCGAAACTGCCCGTCAGTTCCGTCCGCTCGCCGCCCGCCGGGAATCTGACGATCCGCGTCGTACCGGCTTCCTTCATATAATCGTCGCGCGGCGTCGCGACCTCGAGCAGACGCCGCGCCTCGTCCTTCGTTATCCCCTCGTTCGATATGACGCAGGCCACCGTGCCGTCCGTCCTTATCTTCTTCGTGATGGCGCGCGTGTCCACATTGTAGACGCCGGGTACGCACTGCCGCTCGAGCCATTCGTCGATCGTCATAACGCTGCAGCGATTGGACGGGCGGAAGCTGATATCGCGCGTCACGAAGCCGAAGGCGTGTATGCGCGCGCTCTGACTGTCGATCTCGCTGACGCCGTAATTTCCGATGAGCGGATAGGTCATGTTGACGACCTGGCCTTTGTAGGACGGGTCGGTCAGTATGCCCTGGTAGCCCGTCATGGACGTGTTGAACACCAGCTCACCGACCCTCGTCGCCGTCGCGCCGAAGCCCTTGCCCCTGTAAACCGTACCGTCCTTGAGATATATCAGACCTTCCATAAACTCTCCGCTATATTGTACCACACTCGCGCCGCGCGGATCTCGCGTTCGCGCTCCCGCGAGCGACGCAAAAACATCATAACTAATATTTATACATTATTATTTATAATTATACATCACGCGTCCCGGTTGCGCAACACGCTGGATGGCTCTGATAAAATAATTGGAACGATTGTCAGGCGGTGATGTGCCGACGGATTCGTCGCTGGGTTCGATCTGCGCGAGGTCGAGCCGACGTTGAAACAGCCGGCCGCTCATACAGCCTGAGATTTGCGGATCAGTACGTCGTAGATTACGGATTTCACCTCATCGATGTTGATCGGCTTCGAGATATGCCCGTCCATGCCGGCCTCGAAACTGAGTTCGCGATCCTCGCGCATGGCGTTGGCCGTCATGGCTATTATCGGTACGTGCGGCGCGGCGTCTCTGTCCGACGCCCTCCGCTCCGCCTCCATGCGGCGTATCTTTTGCGTGGCTTCAAAACCGTCCATGACGGGCATACGAATGTCCATGAGTATCAGATCGTAGTGTTGCGCGGCAAAAGCCTCAACGCCCTGTAGACCGTTTTCGGCGCTGTCGACCGAGAACCCCATATCGGTGAGCAGGGTCTCCGCGATGATAAGGTTGATCTCGTTGTCCTCGACTATGAGCAGCCGAGAGCCATCATAGCGATGCTCGGCGGCTTCGTCGTCCGCCAACGATACGTACGACGTGTCGCCGTCGTACGTATCCGCGACGATGAAGAACGAAAACTCGCTGCCCTTGCCCGGCTCGCTCCTGACCGTCAGCTCACCGCCCATGAGTTCCGTCAGCGCCTTGGATATGGAAAGCCCCAGTCCCGTGCCTCCGAATTTGCGGGCGGTGGAACTGTCGGCCTGCGTGAACGGTTTGAGGATGCCGGACATTTGTTCCGGCGTCATGCCTATGCCGGTGTCGCTCACGGAGCAGTACAGGCGAAGTTTGTCGTCCCCGATAGCGTCGGCCCTCAATTTCAACGTCACGGAACCTTCCTTCGTGAATTTTATCGCGTTGCCGAGAAGGTTCAGCAATATCTGCGAAAGGCGCATACCGTCGCCGCTCATCATCTTCGGCACAGACGCGTCGATCGAGACGATAAGGTCGAGGCCATTCTCGTCGGCTTTTGGCCGGATGAGGTCGCTAACCGTCTCGATGATTCTTTCCGTATGGAAGGGGGCGTTTTCGATCTGCATCTTGCCCGCCTCGATCTTCGAGAAGTCGAGAATGTCGTTGATGATGCCGAGAAGCAACGAAGCCGACAGCTGTATCTTATCGATGTATTCCAGACGTTGAGCTTCGGTCGGCGCGGACTTCGCGAGGAGAGCCATCCCGATGACGCCGTTCATCGGAGTCCTGATCTCGTGGCTCATGCGAGCGAGGAAATCCCTCTGCGCCTGATTGGCGGCCTCGGCCATAAGCAACGCTTTGTGTTCCTCCTCGGCTTTCAGAATATCCGCAGCCATCGCGTTGATGCTGTCCACGACCTCTCCGAGATCCCCGCCCGTGATATCCAGTCTCTTTGTCAGATCGTGGCGCAACTCACGTACTCCTTTGACGATGTTATCGATGTCGCGCATCGTGCGGCGGAAGAGAAGAATGGCCGTGATGACGGAGACGACGTAGACGACGACTATCAGCAACAATATGCTGCGCGTGACGCGGTTGAAGTCCTGTTCTATCTCCGTCGTGAGTTCATTTGCCCATATGTAGCCGATCACCTCGCCGTTCCGTTCGATCGGGTGCATGGCGTTCATGATGTCGCCGCGCACCATCGTCCCCTGCTTCACGGCGTCGCGGTTCGTCTCCATGACGATTCGACCGGGATGGTCGGGGTCTATCGATACGCCTACTTTTTGCTGGTACTCCGCGGACGGTCCGTAGGTGAGTATGGCGTCGAGTTCGCGCGAATAATAGCCCACGCCGAGGCCCGGCGACGACTCCGCCACCTCGTCCGTAATATCGCGAAGTTCCTCGTTCAGCACCGCGATTTTCTCTTCGCGCGAAGCGTCCAGCGCGCCATGCTCGGCGAGGATGTCGTCGTAGTCGCGGTCGCCCATATAGAGATCGAGGAATTTTGCGAACGACAGGAGCTTATCCTCCTTTGCTCCGGTCATGACCGTCTGCGTCGAGTAATTGATCGTGAACCATGACGCGATCAACATTACGGTCATGAATATCAAAATCAGCGCCGTGATCTTACCTTGGATGGAATGAATTAAAAAACGTTTCATCTCAAATAGGCTTTCCCGCAAATTCATATGCCCCGAATGCTGTTCAATATCGGCTCGGTTGTTGGAAGCAACGTCCCCTTTGCTGGCAGAGGCCGCGCCCTCTCTCTAAACGACGACTCACTCGTACCGTAATAATATATCATATTTCGAAAGTTTTTATCAGACCGTGTTTTTGGCGTGAAAAAACCGAACCCATCGCGGTTGCCGCGCATGTGTCGACGCCGGATATATCTTCCGATCCGTCACATCGTTTTGATGTACTCTACGATCTCCTCCGCCGTCGTCGCTCCCTCTATGATGCCTCTGCTCATACGGTTTGCGGATGTCGTGTAGAAACTGTTTCCGCTGAAGAACTCCCTCGGTTCGCCTTCGCTCACTATGCCGCCGTTGAAAAACAACGCGCAGCGTTCCGCGTATTTCGCGCAGAACTCCACGTCGTGCGACACCATGAGCACGCCCATGCCGTCGGCGGCGAGCCTTTCGAGGATAGCGGCGAACTTCTCCTTGAAAAAATTGTCCATACCCTTCGTGGGTTCGTCGAGCAGCAACAGCTTCGGTCTTGCGAGCAGGGCCATGGCGAGTCCGGAACGCTGTTGCTCTCCCCCGCTGACGTCGTAGGGGTGAAAGCCGACCAGATCGGTGATGTCGGTAAGTTCACAGACGCGTCGCACCTCTTCCTCTATCTCCTCCGAGGAAGCGCTTTTACCGTGCGCCGCGGCCACGTCCACGAGGTTGTCAAAAATCGTGTTTCTCGTGAACAGCGTCTGTGGATCCTGCGGCAGAGCCGCGAGACCAGCCTGTGAGAGCTGCCGTACGGTCGCCTTCTTAGGGTCGAGTCCGAGCACGCGCGCCTTGCCACGCCAATATCCGTTCGCGCCCGTGACGATGCCGAGCATCGTGGTCTTGCCGGTACCGTTGCCGCCGACTATACAGACGAACTCGCCACCTTTTAACGTAAACGACAGGTCGCGCACTATGTCTCTGCCGCCTCTCTCGTACCTGAACCAGACGTCCTTCATCGCTATGAACGGCTCGACGCCGTCCGGACGGGAAGAGATCGTTTCTGTGTCTTTTATCGCAATGAGCGGCGCGGCGCGGTCAGGGCGAAAAATGACGGCCTCTTTTGCCCTGTTCGCTCCGACCTTCCTCTCGAGATAGATTCGTCCCTCGCGGACGGTCTTCGGAACATCCGCGACGATGGAGTCATCCGCGCTTCCCGCGCTCCCTTCATGTCCCGCGCCTTCGAGCGCCAGATACACGCGCATAGGCGCGGGCATCGCCGACAACATGGGATCTCCCATTCCCTCAAGCGCCCTGCCGACTCCGGTCACGCTGCCTTCGCATATGACGCGCCCCTCCGCCATGCAGACGGCGCGGTCGGCGCGCGGCAGCGCGCCTTCAAGTCGGTGCTCTGACAGGATGATCGTCACGCCGATCTCATCGTTTATCTTTTTCAGCGTTTCTATGAAATCCTCCGCGGCTATGGGATCGAGCTGACTGGTAGGCTCGTCGAGCACAAGCACATCCGGCTGCATGGCCATCACGGAGGCGAGCGACAGTATCTGCTTCTGCCCGCCGGACAGCTCGGTCACCTTCTTATCGTACCATTCCTGTATGCCGAAGAAGCTCGTCATCTCCGCGACGCGCCGTCGGACGACGGGCGTCTTTTCTCCAAGACTCTCGAGTCCAAACGCTAGCTCATGCCACACCTTGTCCGTAACGATCTGATTTTCCGGACTCTGTAGCACGAAGCCGATACGCGAAGTCTGCTCCCTTTGATCGACCTCGGACAGCGGCCGGCCGTCGAAGAACACCGCGCCCGCGCGTTCACCGTACGGCGTCAGCGCCGTCTTGAGATGGCGGAGCAACGTGGATTTGCCGCACCCCGATTTGCCGCATACCACGACGAATTCGCCTCGATCCGCCGTGAACGATATATCCCTGAGCGCCGCTTCGGTTCTCTCGGGATAGGTAAAGCTCAGATTCTTGACTGCAACGAGCGCCATACGAAGTCCTCCCCTACATCGAGTGCGAACGGCGACAAACACACGACTGCATGGCAGACGTACGCGACGAGCGCGGGCGCGGACGTCGCGTTCATGGAGAACAGGGGGAAGAACCCCATGTTGACCGTACCCGAGAATATGGACACACAAACTATGGTCGTCAACGCGCAGAGGACGAGAAGCAGCGCCCCGTCCCGCGCGTCGAACCGGTAGATGGAATAGGCCGTTCTCCCCGGCAAGCCGTAACCGCGCGAACGCATGGAGTCCGCCGTGTCCACAGCGTTTTCGAGCGCCCACGTGATCATGATCGACAGTACCTCCCCTCCGTTCTTCACGCGCTGCGCGAAGCCGCCCGACGATACGTCAAACCCGAGGCCGCGCCGCGCCGACGCTATCCGGCCGGCCTGCTCCACGTACCTCGGAATGAAGCGCAGGGTCATGGAGATGATGAGCGAGGCCGCGGGCGCTACGCGACCAAACAGATAGATGAACTTATCCGACGACATGACAGAGGTGTAACAACGGAACCAGAGTATCACGCCTCCTATCATCAGAGCCGCGCAGACCCCGTACAGGATGGATTCAAGGGTTATCGGATTGTCCATGAGATACCCAAGAATGGTGACCCCCTCGTGGTTGAACACAGGATTGAGAGCGGTCGCGACGAGCATGAGCGGCAGTACGAAGATGAGTCCGAAGCGCAGGGCCTTTGCTCCTCCGAGGCGCACGGACCACGCGGATGCGGACGCGAACGATATGGCGAGCAGGACGGGATGCAGGAAGAAGACCGTGACGATAACGACATAGGCGAAATAGAGGTAGTTCAGCAAGGGGTGGAATCCTTCGAACACGCTCCAGCGCTCGGCGCTCTCGTTCGCGCTCAGCGCGTCATATCCGTCTGCCATTCTATACGCTTTGTTTTTTTCGCTCATCGTAACAGCCCGTACTTTTTCTTCACGCGCTCGAGTTTTTCCATCATGGGACGCGCGAGAAAGGCGAGAAAGACGACGGTTGAAACGGCGTGAATCAGATTGAACGGCAGTCCCGCGATATAGGTCGCTATGAGCGCGTTCCCCGATATTTCGGACGTGAACATGGTCAGGGCCGCCGTGTCGAGGAGAAGACCGTAGAGGACGAAGGTTATGACGAACCCGAAAGCGCAAAGCAACGCGATTCGCAGCCTTTCCTTTTTTCTCTTCGCGCGCACGTTCCAGCCGAGGCGAACGGATTCGTCATGCCCGACAAAAGGCGCGGCGGCGCCAGCGTTTCCGATCGAAGCCGACATGCGCCTGAAAACCAAACCCGAGATAAACCCGATGACGCCGAAGGCGAACATCTGCCACGGCGTCCAAGGGCCTTGCCCGAAGATGAAGTTTGAGACGAAGCCGGACAACGCTCCGACGGCGAAGCCGCTTTCCGCGCCAAGCGCGACGCCCGAAATAATGACGAGCGCGACGACGGGCTTGAACTGCGGCGTCATGAAGAACGCCGCGCGACCGGCTACCGTGAGCGCCACCATCACGGCGATGATCACGATCTCCCGCGCCTGCGGTTTTCTCCCCTCAAACGCGAACGCAAAAGGCAACATCGAAAGAATTATTATCGCAAGACCTGCGGCATAGTAGCCTCGGTCGTCAAAAAACACTATGTTGACCGCGATGACGGCCGGAATGCACAGCATGGACAGAAGGGCGGCAAAGACTGTCCTCTTAGTTAGAGCGCTTCTCATCGTCAACCTTTAACTCGTCCCTTTACCCGGCGGTCGCTTCGTCGCCGCCGATATCCACACCGAGGTCACAGGTGTAGCGCCATTTGACGACGTCGCCGTCTTTCAAGGTATAGACGCTACATCCATAGTTCGGATAAACGCTGTTGACGCTATACATCCAGCCCGACAGCTCGCCACAGTCAAATTCGTATAGATTTGCTATCCCTTCTATGTAAGCACTATTATACATCGGCACATTCTCATATTCCATATGTATTTTGGCGGCCCTGCATTCGCGCGCGAGCACGTCAAACACGGTTTCCCCAGCCGTGAACTCAACTTCTTTGGCCGCCATAATGACGCCGTCGGACGGCACTATGCCCGTCTTCGCGGGATCCAGCTTGTCCGTGTTGTTCAGTATGGTCTTGCAGTCTATCGAGAGTGTGACGGTAAGCTTCTTCTCCGGCGAATCGGGTGTCGGCTTTTCCTCCGGTTTTTCAGACGGAGATTCCGCCGGCTTTTGAGGGTTTTTCTCATTTGACTTCGGCGGTTTCTTCTCAGAATTTTTCGTCTTGCCGCCCTTGGTGGCTTTCTCAGCATCCTTCTCCGCGTCCTTTGTCCGCGACGTATCGTCGCCCTTCTCCGCGCCCGACGCGGCGGCGGGGGATGTCGCGGCGGGAGGTGAGGCGATCGCGTCTTCATCAGCCGCGGCGACGGTGGACGACGCGGCGCCCGTCACGGACTCATCGACCTCGGCGGCTATGGGCGTCGCAATTTCCAAGGCGCCGCTTTTCCCGGCGCTTGCGTCGTCGCCGGGCGACAGACGCCATATACCTATCGCCGCCACCGTTACCGCTATGCACGCAATCAGTATCGCGGTCTTTTTCGTAAGCTTCATGCGTTCACCTCACACCCTTGCTCAGCTTGGCCGCGCTCCAGGGTCCGCAATACTTCACGCCGCCTACCTTCTTGTAAGCCCTGACGCGCACGTAGTATCTCTTGCCCTTCGCGAGATTTTTTATCGTGTAGGAGCGTCCCTCCTTTGAAACATTCTTCTCCTTCGACCACTTCTTCGCGTCCTTCGATCTGTACTGCAGCTGATAGCCGGTAATCCTCTGTCCAGCGTCCGCCTTCTTCCATACGGCCTTCACGCTCTTCTTGCCCGGGGTGGACTTCGATATCGTCGCCTTCTTCGGCACGATTCTGAACGTGACGGTCTTGCTTCCGGTGTACTTCATCCCCGTTGCCTTCACCGTGATCTTCGCCTTGCCGATATTCCGATACCATTTGCCGGCCTTGGCGAGAGCATAGTCCGCAGAGGTCAGCTTGACGGTTCTGGCGGGAGAGCCGTAGGTCGCCGTGACTGCGAGGCCGGACTTGATATCCCCGCCCGTCCAGCAGACGTCGGCTATCCTGACGGTCATATTTGACAGGGAAAGCGGCGTCACGGGAGGCGCGGGAGTCTTGTCGCTGTCCGGCATTTTGTCGTCGCCGTCGCCGTCGCCGTTGCTGTCGCCATCGCCGTCGTCGCCGTCGCTCTTGCCGTCGCCGTCACCGCCTTTGTCCACATCCGTCATGTCATAGAGTCCGGATTCGCCCGCAAGCGCGCGATAAAGTGAGACGAGGGCGTAGGCGGCCTGATCCGTAGCCATGCCGTTGACGCCGCCGGCGGCGATGTGCTTGAACCCGCCCTTGTCCGCACCGCTCCCTAGGTAAAAACCCATCAACGCGTCGTAGACGGTAGCGCCGCTCTTGACAAAGCGCTCATCGTCGATCGGAATACCGAGGGCGTTCAACGCCACCATCACCTGAGACGCGCTTTCCGAGTTCACCGTACCCCACGAGGAATATCCGCCGTCCGCCTGCTGAAGCTTCGAGAGCTTTGCGAGCGCGCGATCTACCGCGCCGTCCACCTCCGCGTCGCCCTTGCCGTAATATCGCGCGAGCGACTGCAGCGTCATAGCGGTTATGTCGGGATCAGGCGTAGTGCCGCTGAGGGAAAATCCTCCCGCATCCGCGTCGCCTTTCCCTATCTCCTCGCCCAAGATATATTCGAGATAACGATCCCGGGTAGCCTGATTCGCCGTATCTTTGATCGTCGGAATGACATACCCTCCCGCATCGAGCGCGATCAGGGCATAGACAGGTCCGTTGATGCCCTGTCTGACGACCTTGTCGAAATGCGCGAGCGGCTCCGTGAGATCGTACCCTCCGATATTCTGCGCGTCAACGCCGAGCGCGGACAGCGCGAGAATCACGCGCGAATACTCCGTGTACTTGCTAGTATGCAGAACTCCGCCTCCGGTCTTAATCGTATCCACAAGATCTTTGAGATATTGTTCTCTCACGCCGTCGGTCAGATAACCGCCACGCGCCAGTCCAAAGACCGTCCATTCCGTGCCGAACACCGGATCGGTGTATTTGCTCAACTGATACGCCATGACCGAATCGAGTATCTGTTTCACATCCGCGGTCACCAGCGGAGTATCCGCGGTCGCCAGCGAAGTATCCGCGGACGACGGAATCTGTTTTATCGCCACATCGAGCGCATCCGCGGAGGTATCCTCCCCGGCCAACGCCGCGCCGGGGAACAATGACACAAGAAGGGCTACGGAGAGCGCGACGGCACAAAACCGCCGACGCGCTCTCCGTAGCTCTGCTTGTAGGCTCGATATTACAACCGTTTGTTCGGGGTGGGGGCTTGAAAACTCACTATCCCGAGGGATAGTCTCATCCTCTAAAAAACAAAAGCCGGCATTCTCCATCAACCCAAGAATCCTTCCCGTGATCTTCGATTGCCGGCCGGTCTCCTGACTCCCGTTTCATCCTCCGGACGCCTTCTCACCCTTCTTCGCGATGGGCAATGGCCTTTGTCCTTCGTCCGCGGTCACAGTTGTGGTTGCAGTGCGGTTATCACCCGCGTTCCCTTGACGATCGTTCGTCGCCGACAACCTGCTTGTCTCACTGTCCTTCACGAGCGCAAAGCGCCCGCACACCTTTCAATACAAGAAGATTCTATCACTTTGAAATACGATTGCAATAGTTTTTTTGTGATGAGCATTTACTTGCGGGAGGCTCTAGCACGGGAAGCATCCTGACAATTTAATTCTACAAGCCAATTATTATATGACTCTCACCGGCGAGGGCTTAACAGTCACAGCGCAGGGTCTGTCGCGCGAGGAAGCGATCAAAAAAACGGTTCACTACTGCTCGCGCGATGGTATTTGGGAACGATTTGCCGCATCTAGGTCATAAAACCGATGAATTTTGCGTCTATAATGTAGGCAGAGGGCGACAGTTGATGATCCGGATTCGGATTATCAACTGTCGCCTTCAAGAGAATCAGAATCGGGTCGCGCAATATTTAGTTGGCGGAGCAATAAGACAAGGAATCTTATTTTATGTGGAACATCGGAGCGGTTAAGCGGGAGGGGCGACGCTCTCTCGGACGAAACTACTTCGTCTGTTTCATAGCGTCTCTCGTGTTGCTCTTTGTCGTGAACGGGCCTCTGTCCATCAGCGAAACGGTGAACATGAATCTCAGCGTGCTAAAAAGCGTCGCCGCGCAGATGCAGGGGTCGGTCACGACCGACGCGCTGAACCGGTTCGTTGCGGGCGCGGAGAAGTTCAAGAAATCGACGAGTCTCGGCATGGACGCGAAGAAGGGAACCATCAGCAGCGCCTACCGCAAACTCGCCTCCGCGAACGGCGTACACGGACTCATCGCAGCCGCAGTCGACAGGCATATCGCGCGCGGTAAGCTCGATTCCAACGCGATTCTGCTTGTGAGTCTTCTCGCGCTTTTACTCATCTACGTGTTTGTCGGAGGAATCATAGAGGTCGGGTTGGCGCGCGTTTTTTTGGAGTCGAGGACTACGCCAGACACGCGGGTGAACAGACTTTTCTTCATTTACGGCGTCGGGCGCACGAGGGGCGTCGCGCTCATTATTCTCATGCGCACCGCCTTTCTCATCCTCTGGGCCTTCACGATAGTAGGGTTTCCTATCAAATATTATTCGTATCGGTTCGTGCCGTATATCTTAGCGGAAAATCCCGACGTAGGGCGCAAGGAGGTATTTGCGCTATCGTCACGGCTCACGCGTGGACACAGGATGAGAATGTTTCTGTTCGATCTGAGTTTCGTTCCGTGGAAACTGCTTTCGATAGCGACGTTGGGTATACTCGATTACGTTTGGGTGAACCCGTACTACAACGCGGCCAAGGCCGAGATATACGCCTCGGTGAGGGGCGGCGATCTCTCCCTGTGTGAGATCAGATACCGACGGCTTCCCGAAAGGTTCACGGGCATACTGTCTCACATCGGCGCCAAGCCTCAATATTCCTTCATCAATCTCTCGCTCATGTTCTTGTTATTCTCCTTCATGGGATGGGTGTTCGAGTGCTCACTCTGGATCATCGAGCAGGGCATCCTGGTCAACAGGGGTACTATGTACGGTCCGTGGATACCCATCTACGGCATCGGCGGTCTCGTCATCATCACCGTGGTGAACAGATTCTACCGAAAGCCGCTCGTCTGCTTTTTCATGGTGATAGCCGTCTGCGCGCCCATCGAGTATGCCGGAGGGTGGC
>JAISZM010000172.1 GCA_031269205.1 Eubacteriales Family XIII. Incertae Sedis bacterium
GGCCTCCTCCTATCATTCCATATTTTAGTCTTGCCATGCCATGCCTCCCTCAATCATTCTTCATGGCGTCGTCAAACGCCACATCCGACGGCGCGAAATCCACGGAGCGAACGAAGGCCGCGGACTCGGTCCCGCCGTAGACGCGCTCCATGCCGCTGTCCTCCCATTCCACGGAGAGCGGGCCGGCGTATCCCGCCGCGTTCAGTTCGCGTATGATATCCTCGAAGTTCACGTCGCCATGCCCGAGCGAGCGGAAGAACCAGCCCCTGCGCGTATCGCCGAAGGTGATGTGAGATCCGAGGATGCCCGCCTTGCCGTCGAGCGTCACGGCCGCGTCCTTCATATGGACGTGATAGACGCGATCCATGAAGTCGCGCAGAAAGATGGTCGGGTTCACGCCCTGCCATATGAGATGGCTCGGATCGAAGTTGAAGCCGAGCGTCGGGCGGTAGTCAAACTCCGCCAGCAGTCTTTCGGCCGTGTAGTAGTCGAAGGCTATCTCGGTCGGATGAACCTCGAGGGCAAACTTGATGCCCTGCTTGTCGAACTCGTCGAAGATGGGCGTCCACAGATCCTTGATCTTCTTGAATCCTTCATCCACCATCTCCTCCCTGGTCTGCGGGAACGAATACCAATACGCCCATATCGGCGAACCGAGAAAGCCCGTCACGACGTCGACGCCGAGGTTCTTCGCGGCGGCAGGCACGGCCTTCATCGTTTCGATGGCCCATGCCCTTATCTCGTCTGGCTTGCCCGCCAGAGGACCGGGTGCGAAGTTGTCGAGACGAGGATCCCAGTTGTCGCCGACGCACTGTCCGACGACGTGGGCGGCCACCGCCCATGTCTTGAGTCCGTACTTGTCGAGGGTCGCCAAAATCTTGTCGGCCTCCGCCTTGTCGGCAGCACATTTTTTCGCGTCATAATGGCTGCCCTCCATGAGTTCAAGTCCGTCGTAGCCCATCTCCTTTGCGAGTTTGCAAAGAGCGTCAAGATCGAGATCGCCCCATTGTGCGGTCATCAGTGTTACCGGTCTGGCCATTATCCTCTACCTCCTTTTGTATGATGAAAATATTGTATCGACGTATATTTCAATCGGCGCGCGGCCGCGTATGTGCTCTGTTATAATTCCCCTTACCGGAAACTCCGATACGTTCATGTTCCCTTAACGTTCCGGGGAAACCGCGGATGCGGTCTCCCCGGAGTTGATTTTTATCCCAATAGTCGCTTTAAGTCACGTCTAAGATGTCGTTCGAACTTTTTTCACCGCTTACCAGTTGCCCGGCACGTCCACAAATTTCGGATCGCTGATGTCCCAAACGATGGAACCGTCATTGACCTTGGCGATGAATCCCGGAACATCTTCGATCGGTACGAGCGAAGGCTCGAGATCCGCTATAGTGCTCTGATTGTAAGGCGTGATGTACGGATGTAGGTGCTTGCGGAATTCCGCGCCACTGAAGTAAGCCTTCAACTGCTGGTAGAGGATCGCGCCTTCCATTGTCGGAGGCTGATTGACGTCCATGGATATCTTGCCGTCCTTCGCCCAACCCCAGCTGATCTCGCGGCCGTTGCAGCTACCGAGCCAGTAGTTCTCTGTCGTGAGGCCGGCGCCGTCCATGGCCAGCATAGCGCCCTCGACCATCGGGTTGTTCTGCACGTAAGCGCCGTCCCAGCCGTCATTGCCGAGAGCGGAGATGACGTTCGACATTGCCTCCTGGGCAGGCTCGGACATCCATCCGCCGGATTGCCATGCTACGACTACCAGATCGGGGCTGCCCTTGATCGCGTTGGCATCCGGTTTCTCTGTGGCTATTTCCTCGGCGGTCCACTTGGAGCCGTCCTCTTTCTCTCCGAGGCTCTTCCCGGCCGTCTCGTAGGCTTCGATGAAGCCGAGGGACTGGTCGGAAGCCGAACCCTGTCCGAGCACGCCTTCGATCATGACGAGCTTCTCAACGCCCGCCGCGATGGCGTCCTCACCGGCGGCGACGCCGCAGGCTTTAAAGTCATAGTTCGTAGAACCGGCCGAATCGCCCGCGTTCGCGACCTGCCCGAAGTAGTGGGCCGCGCCAAAGTACGGTATTCCCGCAGCCTTGGCCTTCTCAATGCACTCGCTCGTCGTATCCGGGTTGTTCTGGATGACGATGATCGCGTCATAGCCGGACGTGATGAAGTCCTCGACGGCCTTCAACTGCTCTTCAGCTGTACTCTGGCCAGCCTTGTAATCAACCGTCCAGTCCGTCTCCGGATCCTGTTCCGCAAGGGCCACGAGCGCGTCATTCATGAGCGTGTAATACGAGTCAGCCGCGTCCGCGTAGAATCCGATAGTCTTCGTCTGCACCTCTGCGGCGGGTTCGTCTACGGGAGGTTCATCCGTAGTATCTTCTGCCGGAGGTACCTCCTCCGCAGGAGTCTCCTCTACAGGTTCCTCCGCGGGCTGCGAACAAGCCGTAGCCATCAGCGTGAGAGAGAGCCATCATGATACAGAGAACTATCATCAATACTTTTTTTGATTTCATATTCTTCCTCCTTAGTTCACTCAATTACGATAACTTATTGGGATAAATGTGTGACTACAACGTATTATGTGGAAGCGAGCGCGCGTTCGCGCGCCCGCAGCCAAGCCTCCAAATTCGTCATTCGGCGTCCGATATCTCCGCGGCCACCTCCGAGATGCCCTCTTCTTCCCGCTGTTTCTGTTTCGTCTGACTTCGGCTGACCATGGACTCGATGATAGCGCCCACCACCACAGCCCCTATGATGATAAGCCCTTTCGCGACGAACTGCATCTCGGCCTTCTGCCTCATTATCGTCAAGCCGTTCTCGATGGCGCCCATGAGGATGGCGCCTACGAAGACGCCCCAGATATTGCCCTTGCCACCGGACAGCGCCACACCTCCTATGACGGCCGCGGCGATGACGTCGATCTCCTTGTTCTGCCCCGTGGTGATGATGGCTGTATTGACGCGCGAGAGCAGGAACACGGACGCTACGCCGACGAGCAGACCGTTGATCGTGTATGTGGACAGCACGATGTTCTTCACGTTGATGCCCGCGAGATAGGCGGCGTGCGAGTTCGCGCCCACCGCGTAGATGCGGCGGCCGTACTTCGTGTATTTCATAATGACCCATATGAGCGCGGTGATCCCTATGAACACGAACACGTAGATGGGCAGATTGACCGTCAGCCCCGCCACATCCACCAGGTTTTTCGGCACGACGGACATCTTGAGATCCATCTGCCCGCCTTCGCCGAGCGACTGCACGCCGTTGATGGTCATGCTTATCTCCTGGGAGTTGACTATTCTCAGCGCGATTCCCCTGAAACATATCATACCGCCGAGCGTTATAATGAACGGTTCAACCTTAAACCTGGATATTATCCAGCCCATGCCCGTCTCCATGAGTACGGCGAACAGAATGGACAGCAGGATGGCCGCGACGAGGGGAAGCCTCTCGCCGTACAGCGGGTCGATAAAGCTCTTGGCGAGATGCAGCACGACGAAGGACGTCAGCATCCCCACAGAGAGGTCTATGCCGCCGCCTATCATGACCATCGCCATGCCCATGGCCATGATGCCCGTCGCGGACACCTGCGCGAACAGGTTCGTCAGATTGGCGGGCGCAATCATCGTCGGGAACTTGCCGGGCGTGATCGTCGTAATCTGCATAATCGTGACTATGGCGATGAAACCGACCAATATAATAAGAACAATCAGATTGTAGTCAAGCCTAAACTTTCTCCGTCCCCCCAACCTTTCGCCGGAATCTGTCATATCCTCTTACCTCCTATCGATAATTCAAGTACGTTCTCCTCGGATATCTTGTCCCTCGACAGTTCGCCGACGATCCTTCCCTCCTTCATGACGAGGATGCGGTCGCTCATCGAGATGACCTCGGGCGTGTCGGAAGAGACCATGATGATGGCCTTGCCTTCATCGAGAAGCTCTGTCATGATCTGATATATCTCCTGCTTTGCGCCTACGTCGATGCCTCTCGTAGGCTCGTCGAAGATGAAGATATCGCCTTTCGTGTTGAACCACTTGGCAAGCACCACCTTCTGTTGGTTGCCGCCCGAGAGGGAACCCGCGAGGACGGAGCTGTTCGGCGCCTTTGTGCCGAGCTTCTCAATGTAGGCGTCCGCTATCTTCTCTTCGTATTTTGGCGAGAAGCATATTCTCTTCTCGTTGTTCAGGCTGGCTATTATCGTGTTGCGCGCTATCGTGTGAATGAGAAAGAGTCCGCTTGCCTGCCGATCCTCCGTGATGTAACACATCTTGTGTTTGATCGCGTCGGACGGGTGTTTGATGTTCGCATCTTCGCCGAAGACGGTGAGTTTCCCGGCCGTTTTCACAGCGCCGCCAAACAGCAGCGACATAAGCTCGCTGCGTCCCGAACCCACCATGCCCGCAAACCCAAGTATCTCGCCGCGGCGGAGTTCAAAGGAGATGTCCGTCACGCCGTTGCCTGACAGCCCTTCGACCTTCAGCACGACCTCATCGGATGCGAAACCGAATCTCCTGCTGTAGAAAGCCGAGACGTCGCGTCCGACCATGTGGCGTATGAGCTGGGCTTCGTCTATGTCGCCGATGTCCGACGTGATGATGAATTCTCCGTCGCGGAACACGGTGATGCGATCCGCTACTTTGAAAACCTCGTCCAGATGGTGCGATATATATATGATTCCTATGCCCCGGGTTCTGATCTTTCTGACTATGTCGAGCAGGTTCTCGATCTCCGTCACGGAGAATGACGCCGTAGGCTCGTCGAGGATGATCACCTTGCGTTCAAAGATGAGCGCCTTCGCGAACTCGACTATCTTCTGCTCCCCGGAAGACAGTCTGTCGGTGATCTCGTCGGGGTCTATGTCGCTGTTCAGGTACTCGAGGACTTCCTTCGTGCGCCTTCGCATCTCGCCGAACTGCATTACGCCGCCTCTTGTGATCTCCATGCCGACGAAGATGTTCTCGGTGACGCTGAGCGGTGCGAATATCGTATGTTCCTGATAGATGGTCTGTATGCCGAGGTCAATGGCCTTGAACGGGTCCAACGTGACCTCTTCCCCTTCAAAATAGATCTTACCACCCGGATCGGGAGAATGGGCTCCCGACACAACTTTGATGAGTGTGGACTTGCCCGCTCCGTTCTCCCCGCAAATGCAATGTACCTCCCCTTCGTTGAGGGTAAAGTTCACGCGTTTCAACGCCTGAACTCCGGGGAAAGTCTTTGAGATGTTTTCGAGCCTCAAAAGTTCTTTCGCCATAAGCAGAAACCTACCTTTCCGGGCTTCGTAAGCAGGCATATCGTAAGCAAAAACACCCTGACAGCAAGTTTTTCCTCCCTACGAAACCAACATACAGCATCAGCCCATTCATTATAACCACATCCGCCCAAAAGTGCAACATAAAAAAATCTTCACCTCGAGCGCCTCGGGCGCTCCGTCCAGGGTCAAGAGACGGGGCAAAGCACGCGGAAACACGGTCATTTCACGCCTTCCGGCACGTATTTGTCCGCGTCGAGCGGCGTCGCGTGACTGAGCAGATACCGCTCGGCCTCCGCGCTCCACAGCCCGCCCGTTTTAGCGCATATCCGCGCGAGTTCGGCGAAGAGGGGATCATCCTTCCCTTTTTCCTCGAAGTCGTCTATGGCCGTCAACGGCAAAGTTATATGGTTGTATATAACCTTCTTGCCGCCGGGGATGGACGGGAGATTCAGGGTTGCGTCTCTTGCGCTGTCGAGTCCGCCTATGTGCGTGACGAGGATAGCCGGATTCGTGCGGTTTAGCGTCGCGAGTTCGAGAGCCTCGATCATATCGTCCGTGTTGCCGCCGCTCGTACCCGTGATATGCGTGGCGTTGTAGTGTACGTTGTAGAAGTTGAACGTCGCCCCGAAGGTCTCGTCGCTCGGTCCCGCAAAAAAGTTCAGGCAGCCGTCGTAGCCGAGAACGGCGTCCCCCTGCTCGACCACCTGCGACACGGGCGCGAAGACGAACACGTCGTCGAACCCCGCGCCGTCCGTCAGCTTCTTCAACTCGGCTACGGGGTTTTCAAATTTGCCCGTGTTAAGATAGACCAACTTGACGCCGTTCGCCGCCGCGTCCTCGGGCGCGAGTATGCGCTTTGCCCTCTCTATCCGGTACTCGTCGATGTCGGTCGCGACGAGAACGGCGGGACGATGCTCCCGGTGTATGAGATAATCGAGCAGGGCGAGTCCCATCGGACCGAGCGCGGCCAACGCGGCCGTGTTGCCACCCCTGACGATCTCCATGATATGCTCGTACTCGCCGTGTATCGTGTGGTAATTCGCGTGCGCCGCGCCGATGACGCACGAGAGCGGCTCGGCCAGTGATCCGTAGAAGAACGCGTCCCCTTCGTAGGGCAGCACATAGCCTTTGTCGAGGATGAACCCCGGGATGATACCGTAGGTCATATCTCCGCCCATGTAGTGGAAGCTGTAACCGATGGCGTCATACGTCTCCTTCATGCCCGTCTGCACGACGAAGCGCTGGCCTTGTTTGAAGCGGTCTTTCTGCAGTTCACCGACTTCGATGATCTCGCCACAGAACTCGTGGCCGAGCACGGTCGGGGACTCCGACACGTCGTCAGGTATGCGCTTATGATCGGAACCCCTGATAGCCGCCTTGTAAGACGACATGCAGAGGCTGTCCGTCACGAGCTTCACGAGAACCTCGTCGTTCCTGATCCGCGGAAGTTCAAAGGTCTCAAGTCGCAGGTCGTTTTTTCCGTAAATCCTTAAAGCTGTAGTCCTCAATTCGGTTCCTCCGTATACTAGGCGTCAGCGCCACGTCTCCGTCTTCTTCAGTATCTCATCGAACGGCCTCACCGCGTCAGACGCGCCGTTCCCCGACAGGCTGTACGCCGCAATGGCCGAGGCCGCGTCGAGCGATCTCCTCAGATCCCATCCCTGGTAGGCTCCGTAGAGCACGCCGACGGCGAAGGCGTCGCCCGCGCCCACGCACGACGCGATGAAGCCGTCGGGGACCTTCAGCGACGGTATCGATATATACTCGCCCGTCTCCGCGTCGTAGGCCGCGGACAGTTCCGGCATGTGGACGACCGTCCACCTGCGGACGCCCTTCGACGCGAGATCACGCACGCATTCCTCTATGTTTTTTTCGATGAGCGCCGTACCGTCGCGTATGTCTATGCCCGCCGTGCGCCCCGCCTCGAATTCGTTCATAACGCAGTAGTCCGCGTACTTCAGCGCGGGCGGCACTATGGCGGCGTACCTGTCCGAATCCTCGCTGACCACGTCGATGGACGTGGCTATGCCGTGCGCCCGCGCGTCCGCGAGCACGCGGCAGAGCGCCGTGCCGTACTCGGGGTCGGGCGCGTCGAGCCCATCGAGAAGCAGGATGTAACCGACGTGCAGTATGTCCGCCTTCATGCGGTCGAAGTCGAAGTAGGACGGCGCGAGTTCCGCGTTGGAACCCATGAAGGTGAAGAAGGTGCGCGAACCGTCGGGCGCTGTGAAGACGTCCGTGAAGGCCGTTTCCCCGCGCCTTTCGACGAAGCCCGTATCCACGGACGGGTACTCCTCGTAGGCGCCGAGGATCAGATCCCCTTTCTCGTCGTCTCCGACGAGCCCGAGCACCTTCACCGGCACAGAGGGATCGAGCTTGGCAAGGTCGATGGCGCAGTTGTTCACGAGTCCCCCGAGGGCGTACCGCTGGCCCAGAACCTTCGCGAGCGCTCCTTCGGTGGGCCACGTGTGTACCGTCTTGAGGTGGTCGACTATGAGGTTGCCCGCAAAGGCTATCCCGTCGCCCCTCTCTGTCACGCCGCCCGCGCTGTCCGCATTGCCCACGCGTCAGTCCTCCTCGTCTCCGAGCAGCAGGGATACGACATAGTAGTCGAGTTTTTCGAAATTCTGCTCCGCGACGCATTGCGCTTGGAATCCGTAGTCGAACCTCTTCACCTTCTTCAGCAGTTTTTCGAAGATCTTCTTGCTGTTGATGATGTGCCGGTACTGGTCGTCCGCGGGCTGCGTGCGCATCGTCTTCACGTCGAGACCTACGCATTCGCCCTTTTCGCCGAAATCGTTCTCGTACAGCACCTTGACCTGATTGAAGCCGGAGCGCAGATTCTCGACGCCGAAGCTCTTGTCCTGATCGTAGCGTATCCCGTTCTGATCGTTCAGGTGGACGCCCCAGAGTTTGCCCCAGGCTATGGCGAAGGCCATGTCGGCGGCGGGGTCGAGTCCGGCCATGATCGAGTGCGCGCTCTCTATGCAGACGCCGACGCGCGACGGGTCGACCGTTTCGGCCGCGACCGCGAGCGCGTGCCCGCACGTGCCACAGTAACTGCGGTCTATCGGCTCGTTCGGCTTCGGCTCGATGAGTATCTTGACGCCCTTGTCGTACTCGAGTATCGTGTTGAAGGCGTCGCGCATCTTCCGTATCTTCTCGACGGGATTCTTGCTCTCCGCGCTGAGCGTGCCCTCGCGCGCGAGCCAGAGCTGAACCTTGTCCGTGCCGAGCGCCCGCGCGATGTCGACGGATCTGAGCGAACGCCAGACCGCAAACTCGTAGTCCTCGTCGAGACTCGCCGTGTAGCCGCCGTCGTTCGTGCGCTTGTCGAACCAGAGCCGCGGCGCGACAAACTCCGC